>DAIMFM010000203.1:0-414 GCA_036724585.1 Burkholderiaceae bacterium
CGCGCCGGCGCGGCCATCGCCGGCTGGAGCGGCAGCGAGGCCGGCGCGGTCGCGCACTGCGTGGCGGGCGCCATCACGATGGCGGTGGGCGCGGCGCTGGCCGGGGAGGATGCGGCCGCCATCGCCGCCCTGCCCGATGCCGGGGAACGGCCCCGACGGGTGTTGCTGCCCGCGGGCCACGCGATCGACTACGGTCATCCCATCGTCCAGGACATTCGCCTCGCCGGGGGCATCCCGCTGCTGGCGGGCGACGATGCCGGATGCAGCATCGACCAGATCGAACAGGCCCTGGCCGGCGAAGGCGTGGCCTGCCTGCTGCTGGTGTCCGCGCGCCTGGTCCGCGGCGCCCCCGTCGATCTTCGCGCGGCCGTCGCCGCGGCCTCGAGCGAGGCTTGCGGCCGGGCGACGACCCGC
>DAIMFM010000203.1:424-3079 GCA_036724585.1 Burkholderiaceae bacterium
ATTCATCGACGGCGCCGCCCAGGACATGCGCCTGCCCGAGCTGCTCGCCACCGGCGCCGACCTCGTCCTGGCCAGCGGACACAAGTACCTCGCTTCGCCCACCGCCGGGCTCGTGGCGGGCCGCTTGCCGTGGGTGCGTGCGTTCCGCGCCCAGGAGCGTGGCATCGGGCGCGCGATGAAGCCCAGCAAGGAGGCGATCGTCGGCCTGCTCGCCGCCATCGACGAGCGTCGCGCACTCGACACCGAACAATGGTCCGGGCTGCAGGCGCGCAAGGTGGCGGATTTCGTCGAACGTTGCGCCGGGCTGCGCGGCGTGCAGGCGCGCGCCCTGGCCGACCCGAGCGGCATGCCATTCCCGCGCGCCCACCTGCGGATCGGTGCCGCCGCCATGGACGCCACGCGCCTGGCGGCAGCGCTCGCCGACGGCGAGCCGTCGATCCGCGTGATGACCCATCGCCTGGCAGAGGGGGAACTCGTGCTCGAACTGGTGCCGCTCGAGCCCCAGGAGATCGACGCGATCGTCGACGCGCTGGCGCGCCTCCTGCGGTGAGCCCACGGGCCACGCCCCGGCGCCCGGCCGCGCCGCATTGGCGAGGCGAAAAAGCGTGCCTACAGAAAAGCGTGCCTACAAAACAGGAACGAGGCCAATCGGCCTCGTTCCTGTTTGTGGGCAGGTGCTCGTCAGAGCAGGCCCAGCTCCATCAGCATCTTGCGATCCTCGAGGCGTGAACGGGCCTCGTGCAGGCGCTTTGCATGCTCGGATGGCGCAATGTTCTTGTAGTCCTCGGGACGCGACTCGACCCGGCCGCGGCGCATGCGCTCTGCCTGGCGCTTGCTGACGACCGATTTCTGGTGAGTGGCACTCATCGCGGAACTGGGCTTGGGCGTCGCTTTCAAGGAGTCCTCCGTATCGATGGGATTTGCGGGGGCGCTTCGACGATCGGCCAAAACCCCGAAGACCCTGATCGTCGATGGGCTGGGCGGGCCAGCCCTGGCTGAATGTCGCGGGGGCGTTGCTGCCAAGCAACGCCTTGACGAGCGGATTATAGCACGAATACCCGACATTCGGCCCGACCCCCTTGACGCCGCCATGAGTTGAGGATAAAAGCGGCGCCCCGCGAATCGTCCGGACCCGCGTTGCTATAGCTGCTGCCCGTGTTCGCGCGTGTTGTGGAAGACCACCTTGGGCCATCGCTCCCGCGTGAACTGCAGGTTGACGCCCGTATCGGCGAGATAGACGAGGTTGCCGTCGACATCGTGGGCAAGCCGCATCCGGTTCGCCCGGACGAACTCGGCCATGTGGGCGGCATCGGGGCATGTCACCCAGCGCGCGGCGGCCAGGGTCACGCGTTCGAACATCGCGTCGACGCCGTACTCGGTGGCGAGGCGCTGGGCGACCACCTCGAACTGCAACTGGCCGACCGCGCCCAGCAGCAGGCTGTTGTCGACCATCGCCTCGAACACCTGGATCGCGCCCTCCTCGCCGAGCTCCCGCAGCCCCTTCTCGAGCTGCTTCGTGCGCAGCGGGTCGCGCAGGCGGGCCCGGCTGAACAACTCCGGCGCGAAGTACGGGATACCCTTGAAGACGAGGTCCTCGCCTTCGGTGAGACTGTCGCCGATCTGCAGCTGGCCGTGGTTGTGGATCCCCAGGATGTCGCCGGCGACGGCCTCCTCGAGCAGCGTGCGCTCGTTGGCCATGAAGGTCACCGCATTGACGATCTTCATCTCGCGCCCGAGCCGGCGATGCGAGACCCGGATGCCCGGCGTATACCGGCCGGAGCACACCCGCAGGAAGGCGATCCGGTCGCGATGCCTGGGGTCCATGTTGGCCTGTATCTTGAAGACGAAACCGGTGAATGCGCGTTCGGTCGGATCGACCGTCCGGGTGGTCGTGGGCCGCGGCAGGGGCGCCGGCGCCCAGTCGGCGAGCGCGCGCAGCACCTCGCGGACCCCGAAGTTGTTGATCGCCGAGCCGAAGAGCACCGGCGTCTGTTCGCCCGCGAGGAAGAGCTCGAGATCGAACGGCGCGCTCGCGCCCGACACCAGCTCGATCTCCTCGCGCAGGGTCCCCACCTCGTCCGGATAGCGCTCGGCGAGGAGCGGGTCGTCGATGCCGCGCAGCACTTCGGGCGCTGCCGCCGCCTTGTCCTCGCCGGCGCGAAACTGCAGCACCTCGCGCGCGAGCAGGTGGTAGACGCCGCGAAAGCGCTTGCCCATGCCGATCGGCCAGGTGACGGGGGCGCAGGCGATGCGCAACACCGATTCGATCTCGTCGAGCAGTTCGATCGGTTCGCGCACCTCGCGGTCGAGCTTGTTGATGAACGTGATGATGGGCGTGTTGCGCAGGCGACAGACCTCGAGCAGCTTGATCGTCTGCTCCTCGACGCCCCGGGCGGCGTCGATCACCATGACGGCCGCATCGACCGCGGTCAGCACGCGGTAGGTGTCCTCGGAGAAGTCCTGGTGCCCGGGCGTATCGAGCAGGTTGAACATGCACCCCGCATGCTCGAACTGCATCACCGAGCTGGTCACCGAGATGCCGCGCTGCTTCTCGACCTCCATCCAGTCGGACATGGCATGCCGGCCGCTCTTGCGCGCCTTGACCGTACCCGCCATCTGGATGGCGCCGCCGAACAGCAGCAGCTTCTCGGTCAG
>DAIMFM010000203.1:3089-5555 GCA_036724585.1 Burkholderiaceae bacterium
CGACATCAGGACGCGGCTTGCGGGTGGACTGGGCCTGTGATTGTATCCTCAGCTGGGCGGCGGCCCTTCCGGCTGGGAGGTGAAGTCCTTGGCGGGCCCGATCGGCCGGACGTCGCGCTTGATGAGCACCGGGCTCGCGACATAGGCGGCGATGAGGGCC
The DNA here is from genome assembly GCA_036724585.1 of Burkholderiaceae bacterium. Lineage (GTDB taxonomy): Bacteria > Pseudomonadota > Gammaproteobacteria > Burkholderiales > Burkholderiaceae_E > JAMLIN01. The sequence continues at coordinate 3,250 of DAIMFM010000203.1, forward strand.
GCGACCGAGGTCAGCGCGCCCACGGTGATCCGCTCGTAGCCGTGCGAGGCATCGATGCCGAAAGCCAGCAGCCCGGTGCGGATGTCGTTGCCGGCGGCCAGCGCGGACGCCAGGTCGGAGCGGTAGTACCGGAACACGTCACGCTGGAAGGGAATGCCCTGCTCGAGCGCCAGCCCGATGAGCTTGCGCGTCAGGTGGTAGTCGAAGGGGCCGGTCTCGTCTCCCATCGCCACCGTGACCCCGTGCTCGCGCGAATTCTGGCCCGGGGCCGTCGTCCCGTTGTCGATCGCGAGGAGCGAGGCGATGTCCGGCAGGAGAATCGATGCCGCCCCGACGCCCACTTCCTCGGCGATGGTGAACATCCAGTAGGTATCGACAGGCGGCACGACACTGCAGCGCAGGAGGGCCTCGAGCGCGGCCAGCATCAGCGCGACGCCGGCCTTGTCGTCGAGATGGCGCGAGACGATGTAGCCGTTGTCGAGGAACTCCGGCTGCGGGTCGATCGCCACGATGTCGCCGACGTCGATGCCGAGGCGGACCAGGTCGTCGCGGCTGTCGGCCCGCTCGTCGACGCGCAGCTCGACGTACTCCCAGCCCACGGGCAGCGTGTCGACCTCGAGGTTGTAGGTATGGCCCGATGCCTTGAGCGGAAGGATGCTTCCCCGGAAGTACTGCTCGTCCGAGAAGATCGTGCAGCGCGCGCCTTCGGCGAAGCGCGCCGACCAGTGCCCGATCGGCACCAGCTCGAGCCGCCCGTTCTCCTTGAGGCGCTTGACCATCGCGCCCAGGGTATCGAGGTGGGACACGATGGCCCGCGCGGGGCGGGCCTGCTCGCCCCGCAGCTTCGCCCGTATCTCGCCTCGCCGCGTCAGCTCGACGTCGACGCCCAGGTGCTCGAGTTCGTCCGCGACATGATGGACGATCGAATCGGTATAGCCGGTCGGGCTCGGGATGCGCAGCAGCCGCTCGAGCTGCGCCAGGAGGTAGCCTTCGTCGATCTCGAGACGCATCGTCAACCGGCCCTCGCCGATTCCGCCGCCCGGCGCGCCGAAGCGGGCATCGTCTGCGGGAAGAGCAGGTCGATGAAGCGTTGCGCCGTCGGTTGCGGTTCGTGGTTGGCCAGGCCCGGACGCTCGTTCGCCTCGATGAACGCATAGTCCGGCTCGCGCGGCGAGCGCACCATCAGGTCGACGCCCACCACGGGCATTCCGATCGCGCGGGCCGCCAGGATCGCCGCCGCGACGAGGTCGGGGTGGACCTCGTCTGTGACATCGTGGATGGTGCCGCCGGTATGCAGGTTCGCGGTGCCCCGTACCGTCACGACGCGGCCCTCCTCGACCACGTCGTCCAGGTCGAGCCCGACGAGGCCCAGGGTCCGGGTGGTTTCGGCGTCGATGGGAATGGTCGACTCGCCATCGGTCGCGGCCGCCCGCCGCCTGCTCTGGCGCTCGATCAGGCGGCGCAGGCTGAGCCGCCCGTCGCCCACGACTTCCGCACGCCGCCGGGTGGTGGCGGCGACGAGGCGATAGTCGATGCTGAGCAGGCGCAGGTCCTCGCCTTCGACCATCTCCTCGATGAGCACGGTCTGGTCGACGCGCCGGGCCCGGTCGACCGCCGCACGCAATTCGTCCATCGTGTCGATGCCCACGGCGATACCCCTGCCCTGCTCGCCGCGCGACGGCTTGACCACGACGCGGCCATGAGCCTCGAGGAACTCCCGCTCGCGGGCCGGGTCGCCGGCCGCCATCTGGGCGGGCACGCGCACGCCCGCCTTGGCCACGATGCGCCGCGCCACCGCCTTGTCGTCGCAGATCGACATGGCGACGGCGGAAGTCAGCTCGGAGAGGCTCTCGCGGCAACGCACGCTGCGCCCGCCGTGGCTGAGGCGGAACATCCCGCCCTGCGCGTCGATGAGCTCGACCTGGATGCCACGCCGCATCGCCTCGTCGATGATGATCCGCGCATACGGATTGAGCTCGTCGCGCGGGCCGGTGCCCGTGTAGAGCCGCTCGTTGAACGGGTTCTTTCGCTTGATCGCGAACAGCGGCACGCGACGAAAGCCCAGGTTCTCGTAGAGCGCGATCGCCGGCTCGTTGTCGTGCATGACCGACAGGTCGAGGTAGGCGCAGCCGCGCGCCTTGTAGTGCTCGGCGAGATGGCGCACGAGCGCCTCGCCGATGCCCGGGTGGCGGGCCTGCGGATCGACCGCCAGGCACCAGAGCGAGCTGCCGCCGGTGGGGTCGTCGAAGGCATGGACATGGTCGACGCCCATCACCGTGCCCAGCACCTCGCCATTGGCCGCATCC
>DAIMFM010000204.1:0-5503 GCA_036724585.1 Burkholderiaceae bacterium
GCACGAGTTCCTGCTGTCCGACGACCCGCCGCCGGCGGGGCAGGCCGCGCGCGCGTCGACAAGCGCCGCGACCACGAAGGCCGGCATCCGCTACCCCGAGTGGGACTACCGTCGCCAGGATTACCTGGATCCCGGCACGACCGTGTGGGAGACGCTCGCCGAAGAGGGCTCGGCGAGATGGGTCGAGCGCACCCTCGAGGAACATCGCGGGCTGCTGGCCGCGATCCGGCGTCGCTTCGAGATGCTGCGCGCCCACCGGGTCTGGGATCGGCGCCAGGAGGACGGCGACGAACTCGACCTCGAGGCGTGCATCGATGCGCGGGCCGACCTGCGCGCCGGCGGCGCCATGCCGGCCCGGCTGTATCGCAGCAACCGGGCGCGGCGCCGCGATACCGCCGTACTCGTGCTGGTCGACATCAGCGGCTCGACCGACGCCTGGGTGGGCGGCAACCGACGCATCATCGATGTCGAGCGCGAGGCCTTGCTGCCCCTGTCGATCGCGCTCGACGGCTCCGGCGATGCCCACGCGATCCTGGCCTTCTCCGGCGAGGGGCCGCAGCGCGTGCTGGTGCGCACCGTCAAGCGCTTCGACGAGCGCCATGGCGATGAAGTGGCCCGGCGCATCGCCGGGCTCGAGCCCGAGGACTACACCCGTGCCGGCGCGGCGATCCGCCATGCGAGCCGCCTGCTCGCCGACCAGCCCGCGCGCCACCGCCTGCTGCTCCTGCTGTCGGACGGCAAGCCCAACGACCAGGACCACTACGAGGGACGCTACGGCGTGGAGGACATGCGCCAGGCCGTGCTCGAGGCGCGCATGGCCGGTCTTTCGCCGTTCTGCCTCACGGTCGACCGCCAGGCGGCCGCCTATCTCCCGCGCGTCTTCGGGCCACAGCACTACGCGCTGCTGCAGCAGCCGGAACGCCTGCCGGTGGTGCTGCTCGACTGGATGAAGCGCCTGCTGGTGCACTGAGGGTCGCAGCCGCGAGCTCGGTCCGCAGGGTATCGATGAAGGCCCGGGTGCGTGCGGGCAGGAGCCGCGCGCTCGGATAGGTGATGCTGAGCGGCGATGGTTCGAGCTCGAAGTCGGCAAGGACGATGCGCAGCCGCTTCGCCTGGAGCAGCGCCGCGGCCTGGTAGGACAGACAGCGCGCGAAACCGAGGCCTGCGGCGCAGGCCTCGAGCATCGGTGCCGCCAGGTTGCACTGGAGCGATCCCTGCACCCCGACCGCGAACTGCCTGCCGTTCTCGCGAAAGATCCACTGGTCCGTTTCCATGCCATTGAAGCGTATGCAGGGCGCGTCGGCGAGTTCGCGGGGATGCGACGGAATGCCGTGGCGCCGCAGCAGCGCCGGGCGGGCCACGACGACCCGGCGGATGCGGCCGACACCCTGCGCGACCAGGGTGGAGTCGCGCAGTGTGCCGATGCGCACGCCCAGGTCGAAGCCCTCTTCGACCAGGTCGACCACCCGATCCAGCAGCATGAGGTTGATGCGCAGCTTCGGATGGCTGCGCAGGAAGCGCGTCACGACAGGGGCGACGTGGAGCTCGCCGAACAGGACGGGGGCCGTGACGTTGAGCACACCCGACACCTCGGTGCGATGCTCGCCCAGCATCCGGTCGGCATCCTCGACGTCGGCCAGGATGCGCCGCGCGCGGGCGAGGTACTGTCGGCCGTCCTCGGTGAGCGACAGCCGGCGGGTCGTCCGGTTGAGCAGCCGCACGCCCAGACTCGATTCGAGGGCGGCCAGTGTCCGCACCACGGCGGGCAGGGACGACGAGAGCGCTGCCGCGGCGGCCGTGAGGCTGCCATGGTCGACGATGGCAACGAAGGTCGCCAGTGCCCGCAGTTTGTCCATGCGCGATGTTTACTCCGAAAAATGGAGTAGTCAAATGATCGTTCGGGCCTTTATTCCACATCGACTCCGACGCAAGCTTGCACCACGCCCAGCCAAGGAGAGAACCGATGCCGACACGCCGATCTGCCCGACCGATCCGACTCTATCGCCATGTGCTGTCGGGACATGCGCACCGGGTCGAACTGTTCCTGAACCTGCTCGGGCTCGAGCACGAACTGGTCGATGTCGATCTCCCCGGCGGCGAACAGCGCCGCCCCGAGTTCCTCGCGCTCAACCCCTTTGGCCAGGTGCCGGTCATCGACGACGACGGCCTCGTCCTGTCCGACTCGAACGCGATCCTCGTCTACCTCGCCATGCGCTATGGGGACGAGGAGTGGCTGCCGCGCGATGCCGCCGGCGCCGCGCAGGTGCAGCGCTGGCTCTCGGCGGCGGGCCGGCGCTGCCCCTCGGGGCCGGCCGGTCCTCCGTTTAGGGCCCCGCCCGCCGCGCGCTGGACCCTCGTCGCCCGGCTGCAGCGCGACCCGGGCGAAGCGATCGCGCGCGCGAAGGCACTGTTCCAGGTGATCGACCAGACACTCGAAGGGCAGGGCAGTCCCTTCATCGTCGGCGAACGCCCGACGATCGCGGACCTGGCGCTGTACACGTACACGGCCCACGCCCCGGAGGGCAACGTCGCGCTCGACGGATACCCGTCCTTGTGCGCATGGCTGCGGCGCATCGAAGCGCTGCCGCGCTTCGTGCCGATGAAGTCGACGCCCGTCGGCCTCGTCGCCTGAGACGATCATGGGCTTGCCCGGCTGGCCGTACCCGGAGCCACCATTCCACGGTGGCGAGATTGCGGTGCAGGCGCGCGCCGGCGTCGAGGAGGCCATTGCGGCCGTCGGCCGGCGCGTGATCCGGGCCATGATGCCGGCGCAGCACCGCGAGTTCTTCGCCCAGCTGCCCTTCGTCGTGCTCGGCGCGGTGGACGAAGAGGGCCAGCCGTGGGCCAGCATCCTGACCGGCGCGCAGGTCGGCTTCGTGGCCGCGCCCGATGAGCGCACCCTGGACGTCGCGGCCGTCCCGGACCCCGACGATCCGATGGCACCGCTGCTGCGTCGCGGCGCGGCGTTGGCGCTGCTCGGCATCGAGCTGTTGACGCGCCGGCGCAACCGTGCCAATGGCCGGATCGTCCGGGTCCGTGACGACGGCTTCCTCCTGGGCGTCGAGCAAAGCTTCGGCAACTGCGCGAAGTACATCAGCGTGCGCGAACTCGTTGCCCGGCAAAGCGGCCCGTCACCATCGGCGCCTGAACGCCTGGCGAATCTCGATGCCGCCGCACGATCCTTTATCCGCGGCGCCGACACCTTCTTCATCGCCACCCATGCACCGGGCACACCCCACGATGGCGGCGCCGACATCGCGCATCGCGGCGGGCCGCCGGGCTTCGTGCGGGTGAGCGACGACGGCTCGGTCCTGGCGTGGCCCGATTTCCAGGGCAACCGGTACTTCAACACGCTCGGCAACCTCGTGCTGAATTCGCGTGCCGGGCTGCTCTTTCCGGATTTCCGCAGCGGCGACCTGCTTCATGTGGTCGGTGAGGCCCGTATCGAGTGGCGGCCCGAGGCTTCGCAGGGTGCCGCCGGTCCGGACAGGTCGCTATGCCTGCAGGTGCGCGAGGTCGTGCGCCGGCCAGCGGCCTGGCCGTTGCGCTGGCGCCGGATCGAGGCCGCTTGACAGCAAGGCGCGCCCGGTCCAGTATTTGAACAACTGTTTAATCCGGTTGTTCAAGGATGGGCAAGGACTCCCTCGACAAGGCCCGCCGCCCGGCGCGCGCGTCCCTGCGCGTACTGGCCGACGCCGATTCCGGCGAGACGAAGGCGAAGATCCTGGATGCCGCTTTCCGTCGTCTCGCGCAGGAGGGCTACGCCGCGCTCAGCGTGCGCGAGATCGCCCGCGACGCCGGCGTCAACCACGCGCTCATCAACTACCACTTCGGCTCCAAGGACCAGCTCGTCATCGAGGTGCTCGATGCCGCCAACCGGCGCCTGCTGGCGCGCCAGGCGGCCATGTACAAGGCGCCGGGAAGCTTCGCGGACAAATGGGCGCAGGCGCGTCGCTTCTATGAAGGCGACCTCGCGTCCGGCTTCGTCAGGGTGCAGTACGAGCTCTGGGCGGCCAGCCTTTCCAATCCGGCCCTGCGCGAGCGCTTCGCGCCCCGCCTGCTGGCCTGGAAGAAGATCGTGCGCGACGCCGTGCACGATGCGCTCGATGCGCTCGAGCGCGACGGCGTCACCCTCCCACCGCCGTTCACCGCCGAGGTCATCGGCTGCTGGATCGCGGATTTCTGGCTGGGCATGGAAGTCATCGACCTGCTCGGCGTGGAAGGCGAGGCGGCCCGCCATCGCAAGGCGCTCGATGCGGTGGGGCAACTGCTGCAGTCCCTCGATGCGCGCGCCGGGCCGGCCGAGGCGGTGGAGCCGGTCGAGCCCGTCGAGTCCGTGAAAGCTCTCGAACCCGCTTCGAAGCGGCGCAGGAGATCGCGATGAACCCGAAGCTTCCCGACAGTTTCCGGACCATCGTCGGCGACCTGCCGCCGCCGGGCCGCCTGCCCGAGGATGCCGGCGGTCCCTTCGAGACCATCCGGCCCGCGCGCGAGGCTTGCATCGAGCGCGAGGGGGTCAGGTGCTGGTACGCGGTATGGGGCAATGCCGGTCCCTGGCTCGCCTTCGCGTCGCCATTCCAGATGGTGCATTCGCAGTTGCTCAAGGCGACGGTTCCCTACCTTTCCGAGCACTTCCGCGTGATCACGACCGACGCCCGGGGCAACGGCCGCTCCGACCGTCCCGCAAGCCCTGACGCCTACAGTTTCGACCACTATGTGGCGGACTTCGTGGCGGTGCTCGATGCCGTCGGCGCCGATCGCGTCGCCCTCATCGGCATCTCCGCGGCCGCCATGACCGTCCTGCGCGTCGCGGCGGTGCAGCCGGAACGCGTGACGCATGTCGTCGTGGCGGGGGGCTTTGCCGAGACGCTGGCCAGCGACGCGGCCGAGGCGGCGCGCGCGCGCGCCGAGCGCGAGCGGGTGCTGGCCGACTGGCCGGCGTACATCGAGGAGTTCATCGCCTCCATCTTTACCGAGCCCCATTCGACCAAGCCGTTCGAGGACGGGGTGCGCTACGGCTGGGCGACCAGCGCCGAGACGATCGTCCACGCCCGCAAGGGCTGGGGCGGCAAGGACGTGCGGGACCTCGCCCGCCGGGTTCGCTGCCCGACGCTGGTGCTCCATGGCGATGACGACCGCCGGGTGCCTCACGCCAAGGGCGTCGCGATCCACGAGCTCGTTCCCGGCTCGCGCATGCTGACGATCGGGGCGGGCGGGCATGTGCCGGTCGTGCGCGACCCGGTGCTGTTCAATCGCCGGGTGCGAGAGTTCGTCGCCCCCGGCGGGCCGCGGCGCGCCACCTGGACGCGCGCGATGAGCCGGCGTCGCAAGGCCTTGTTCGTGTCGAGCCCGATCGGCCTGGGCCACGTGCAGCGCGACCTCGCCATCGCCCGGGAGCTGCGCCGGCTCGAGCCCGAGCTCGAGGTCGACTGGTTCACGACCGATCCGGCGCGCCGCTACCTCGAGGCCGAAGGCGAGCGCCTGCCTCCGCTGACGCGGCGGC
>DAIMFM010000205.1:0-749 GCA_036724585.1 Burkholderiaceae bacterium
CACCAGCTCATGCGCGGCTCCGGCTCCGGCTCCGGCTCCGTCGGACTCACGTCCGATCTGATCTTGCTTGCTCATCGGTGTTTCCTTTGTCTGTCTGGGGAGCTACGGAAAAGAGCAGCCTCACGTACCGCTCCAGGTGATCGATGGAGTCGAGCGCAACCGCCCGCTCGCCCGTGGCCTTGGCCAGGATGAACGCGCCCTGCAGGACGGCCTGCGTGTGGGCGGCGAGACTCGCCGCGGTCCAGTCCGGTTTCCAGTCGGACTTCGTCTGTCGCGCCTTCATCTGCCGCGCCTTCATCGCCGCCGCGATGTCCGGCTCGAGCGTGGCCGCATGCTCGAAGATGCTCGCCCTGCAAGCCTCGCGGATTGCCGGGTGCGAGTCGAATACCTCCTGGGTCATGGTGCCGCCCAGGCAGGTGAACTCGGCCGGGACGCCGGCGACGAGCGCACGACGAAAGTCGATGTAGGCGAGCACCCGCGCCAGCGGATCGGCCGGCTCGTGGTACGGCGCCCCGGCGAAGAGCTCGGACGTCGTCCGCGCCCAGTGCTCGGCGGCCGCCACCCCGAGCGCCTCCTTGCTGTCGAAGTGATGGAAGAACGCGCCCTTGGTCACGCCCGCCGCACGACACAGGTCGTCCACCGTGGTGGCCGTGAAGCCGCGGCGGCGGATCTCGTCGCGGGCCGCGTCGAGCAGGCGGGTGCGGGCGTCGCCGCGTTCCGGGTTCCTGACGGTGGGTCTTGCCATGGGG
>DAIMFM010000205.1:759-5502 GCA_036724585.1 Burkholderiaceae bacterium
TGACGATACCGACCAGCCGGTATGTCTGTCAAGCATTTTGGAGGGCCGCCGGCGCCCAGCCTCGGTCCCGGCTCCGGCTCCGGCCCCAGCCCCCAGCCCCGGGCGCCGGGCGCCGAGCCCCAAGCCTCGAGCCCTGAGCGCACTACCTCAAAATTTCTGTTTTTCAACTAGTCCGCCATTCCGGACAAATCGGATCCGATTTGCACGAAATGGCGAACACTTTTCAGGGCACAGAGCAAACGGACTCCAGGCACCCCTGAAGACAACACTCCAGGGCGCGAGAAGCCGATGTCTCAGCGCTCGACGGGACGGGCCGAGTCCACCCGTCGATGCCCTCACGCCCTTGCACACGCGTTTGCGCCCTTGCACACGCGTTTGCGCCCTTGCATACGCGTTCGGCCTTTCATACGCCTCGCGCCCTTGCACACGCCTCGCGCCACTGGGTACGCCCTCGCGTCCTTGCATGCGCCCTTGCCCCCTTGCGTCCTTGCATGGCCTTGCATGCCTTGCGAGCCGCATTTGCATCGGCCATTTGAATGATTGGAAATCTGTGCGCCATTCCAGACAATGTCAGCACGATCTGTCAGCAATGACGGACTACTGGAAAAAGGCGAAAAAAGAGACTCTCGCTCGCAGCCCGTTCCTTACCAGCCCGTTCGTTCCCAGCCTGTTCGTTCCCAGCCTGTTCGTTCCCACCCCGCTCCCGCAATCCATTGTGATCGCCCGCTCCAGCAGCACCTCACCTTCCTGAACGCGCCTTCGCATGCCACACAAGCCACCTTTCCTCCTCCCGGAGGAGATCGAGCGATTCGCTGCACTCGGCGAGCGCCTGCGCCTCGCCCGACGGCGCCGCGGCATCAGCAGCGCCGACATGGCGAGACAGGCCTTTGTCTCGCGCTCGACCGTGTACAAGCTGGAGGCCGGCGATCCCGGCGCGACGCTAGGCTCCTACTTCCGGGTGCTGGAAACGCTCGGGCTGGGCGCGGACATCGACAAGATCGCTGCCGACGACAAGGTGGGACGCAGGCTGCAGGACTTTGTCCTGGGACTTACCGCCCGCGGGAATCGCAAGCGGGCGAAGCTGCTTCTGGATACCGACTGGGAGAACTAGGCGCGCCTACCGCGCCCCGCCGACTGGGAGAACTGGCTGCCACGCCTCCAGCGCCCGGCCGACTGGGACGGAACCGTCGCCTGATCAGTTCGGGCTCGGCGATGCGCCCGGATGTCCCAGTCCTGTCCGCAATGCGCTCACTCGGGCCATTCCGGTGTCGCGATGGAAGCGTCGGTCGTGGCATCCGGGTGGTAAGCCGACGGAATCGTCTTCAGGTCCACATGGCCGGACCAGAGCGCCGGGTCATCGTCCGGCAGGTGGACCAGCGGAGGCCCCGTGCGGATCTTGACGGAGAATTCCGCCAGGGGCACCTCCAGCAGGGTGACGCTGTCCAGATGTTCCCGTGTGGGAGTTGACAGCTTGCGCGGAGTCTGCCAATTGCGTGCCCCGATCTTCTCGAAGCGCTCGACCTTCTTGCGCTCGTCCGTGACCTCGGTGGCCTCGCCGTAGAGCACGATGCTTCGATAGTTGACGGCGTTGTACCTGACGCTGCGGGCGAGGACGAGCCCGTCCACCAGCGTCACGGCAAAGCACAACCTGGCCTTCCGGAGCAGATGCTCCATCAACGGCGTATGCGCGCGGCCGTGGATATGAATGGCGTTCCCATATCGAACGTACATCATCGGCACGCATCGAATATCGCCATCCAGAATCGTCGTCAGGTGGCCATGGCGACCCGCGTCGAGGATCCTGTGGGCCGTCTCGTGGTCGTAGTGGGCGCGCTCCGGACGCGATCGGACCTTGACCCGGTCGGAAAATGGCTTGTCCGACATCTCGATCGCTAACCCCCCACCTCCAGCAGGATCTTCCCGATGTGCCGTGACGACTCCATCAGCTCGTGGGCGGCGCGCGCCTCGGCCATGGGGAACACCTTGTGGATCGTGGGGCGCACCTCGCCGGCGGTGATGCGCGGCCAGATGTGCTTCTCGAGCGAATCGGCGATCGCCGCCTTGTCGGCGGCCGAGCGCGGGCGCAGGGTCGAGCCGGTCACGGTGAGGCGGCGCACCATGATCGGGCTCATGTTGAAGTCGGCGACCTTCGGGCCGCCGAGGAAGGCGATCTGCACCAGGCGGCCTTCCAGCGCCAGCGACTTGATGTTGCGCGGCGTGTAGTCGCCGCCCACCATGTCGAGGATCAGGTCGACGCCCTCGCCGTTGGTGACCCGGGCGATCTCCTCGACGAAGTCCTGGCGCTTGTACTCGATGACATGGTCGGCGCCGGCTTCCTGGCAGAAGGCGGCCTTCTCGGCGTTGCCGACGGTGGTGAACACGGTGGCGCCGATGGCCTTCGCCATGCGGATCGCGGTCAGGCCGATGCCGGACGATCCGCCATGCACCAGGAAGCGCTCGCCCCTGGCGAGGCGACCGCGGTCGAACACGTTGGTCCAGACGGTGAAGTAGTTCTCCGGGATGCCGGCGGCATCGCGCAGCGACAGCCCTTCGGGGATGGGCAGCGCCTGGGTGCCGGGCACGGCGACGTACTCGGCGTAGGCGCTGCCGTTGCACAGGGCGCAGACCCGGTCGCCCACCTTCCAGCGGGCGGTGTCCGGCCCGACGGCGACGACTTCGCCCGCGGCCTCGAGCCCGAGGATTTTCGAGGCCCCCGGCGGCGGCGGATAGCTGCCGGCGCGCTGTGCGCAGTCGGGGCGGTTGACCCCGGCCCAGGCGACCCGCACCACGATCTCGCCAGGACCGGCCGTGGGCACGGGCCCTTCCGCGATGCGCAGCACTTCGGGCGTGCCGCCGGCGCCGTGGTCGACGAATCGCATCGTGGTGGGAAGGCTCATGGCTGGTCTCCTGGAGGCGCTGGTTGGCGTACGGTCGCTGCCGGGCGAACGGTTGCCGGCAGCCGCGGCCGGCGAACGGCCATTCGGCGTACGGTCTTCGGACGATTGTAGACTGGGCGCACGCCCGTCACCGGCCATGTCCATGCCCGACAGCAAGCACCACGACCTGGTCGCCGATATCGGCGGCACCAACGCCCGCTTCGCCCGAGTCGGCGCCGACGGCCGCCACGGCGAGCCGGTGAAGCTGGCGGTCGCCGACTATCCGGACCTGGCCGCCGCCACGCGCGCGGCGCTCGAGCGCCTGCCCGGCCCCGACATCGACCGCGCGGCGTTCGCCTTCGCCGGCCCCATCACCGGCGACGCGGTCTCGCTCACCAATGCCGGCTGGTCCTTTTCGATTGCGGCACTGCGCAAGGAGCTGGGCCTCGCGCAGCTGCTGGTCCTCAACGATTTCGCCGCGCTCGCCTGGTCGCTGCCTTACCTGGAGCCCGAGGAGATGCGCCGCATCGGTGGCGGTGGCGCTGGCGATGCCAGCGCCGGCACTGGGGGCGATGACGGCGGTGGGGGCGACGCCGCCTGGATCGCTCCCACTGCCACGCTGGCCGTGATCGGCCCCGGCACCGGCATCGGGATGTCGGGCCTGGTGCCGACGCCGGCGGGCGGCTGGGCGGCGATCTCCGGCGAGGGCGGCCACGCCTCGCTCGCGCCGGCCGACAAGCGCGAGACCGACATCCTCGCCTGGACGCGGCGCCACTACCCGCACGTCTCCATCGAGCGCCTGGTCTCGGGCTCCGGCCTGCCGCTGCTGCATGCGGCGGTCGGGGCGGTCGACGGGTATGTTGCGAGCGACGACGGTGGCGCGGGTGGCGGCGACGACGGGGGCGCCGGCTGCGCCCAGCGCGACGCGACTAGCGGCACCGGGCCCACGGCCGCCGAGATCACGGACCGGGCGCTGAAGGGCGAGCCCCACGCCCATGCGACGCTCTCCACCTTCTGCGCGATGCTGGGCGGGGCGGCGGGCAACCTCGCGCTCACGCTGGGCGCCCGCGGCGGGGTCTACATCGGCGGCGGCATCCCGCCGCGCATCGAGGCTTTCCTGGGCGCGTCGCAGTTCCGCGCCCGCTTCGAGGACAAGGGCCGCTTTGCCGATTACCTGGCCGCGATCCCCACCTGGCTGATCGATGCCCGGGCACCGGCCTTGCGTGGGGCGGCTCATGCCCTGGCGCGGAGCGAGACCTGACCCACACGGCGAGCCCGGCCGGGCTTCCCCGACGGGCAGACGAACGGGACTGTGCGGGCGGCGCAAATCCCGGACAATTCGAGGCAACATCGACCGGCGCGCCGGCCGGCGGCCGAGGTCGCCGGCAACGGCGCCCCTCCTCCGCCCTCGGACCGAAATGCAAGAACAATCCCCCCATTCCGCGGCATTCGAGAACTTCGAATACGCCGCCCCGGGCAATTCGCCGCAGGAATTGCGCCGCGCCCTGGCCAATCGCCTGCTCTACTCGGTGGGCAAGGACCCCGCCACCGCCGACCAGGACGACTGGTACACCGCCCTCGCGCTGGTCACCCGCGACCGCCTCGTCGAGCGCTGGATGGACACCACGCGCCGCCAGTACGACCAGCAGGTCAAGCGCGTCTACTACCTGTCGATGGAGTTCCTCGTCGGCCGGGCGCTCACCAACAGCCTGATGGCCACCGGCTTGTACGACGAGGTCAGCGCCGCCCTGCGTTCCATGGGCCTGGACATCGAGGAGACCGGCGAGCACGAGCTCGACGCGGCGCTGGGCAACGGCGGCCTGGGGCGGCTCGCGGCCTGCTTCCTCGATTCGATGGCCACGCTCGG
>DAIMFM010000206.1:0-406 GCA_036724585.1 Burkholderiaceae bacterium
CACGGCGCCGGCAAGCGCCCGGCGGCGCTCCGCGAGGCGGGGTGGTGGCGAGGAGCGCGCCGCGAGGGATCGCGGCCGGCGCCCGGGCGGGATGATGGACACGATTGCGGATTCTACGCAGGCCCTTGGCCGTGCTGATTGACTATATGCGCATCGATGCATATCGTCGCCCGGAAGTGGAGGAGGACATGGACGACCTGACCCGAGTGTTCAGCGCGGTGGCTGACTACTTCTCGCTCCTCTCGGAGCCGATGCGCATCCGCATCCTGCACAGCATCTGCCAGCAGGAGAAGACCGTCTCGGAGATCGTCGCGGAAACCGGCTCGAGCCAGGCCAACATCTCGCGCCATCTCGGTTCGATGTATCGCGCCGGTGCGCTCACCCGTCGCAAGGAAGGCAACTTCAT
>DAIMFM010000206.1:595-5447 GCA_036724585.1 Burkholderiaceae bacterium
GCCGGCTCGAGTCGGAACGCGACGGGCACTCCGGCCTGATCGCGCTGGCGCGCGAGTTCGACACCGGCGCGGCGCTCCCGGTCGCCGACCGGCACGAGGTCGGAGCCGGCCCCGCCGCCCCCGGCGCTTCGCGGGGCGCCTGAGGATGGCGGCCCCAAGCCGCACCCCGGGCCGGATCAGGCCGGCGCCCGAGAACCACATCGCGCCCGCGCTGCTGCGCACGGCCGGCAGGGCGCGACGGGCGTTCATGGGCAAGGCGCTCGCGATGGGCGCGGGCGCCGGCATCGCGGCCCGGGCCGCCGCCGGCGACGCGCAGGGCGAGAAGCAGATCCTGGAGCTCCCGGCGCATTCCACCGGACTCGGCCAGCCGGTCGCGGCCCGCGGCTACGGCCGGCCATCCAGGTGGGAGGGCAACCTGCAGCGCCGCGAGAGCCCCGGCCTGACGCGGGTATCGGCGGCCTCGGTCAGCTTCACGCCCCTGCAGGGACTGTTCGGCATCATCACGCCGAGCGGCCTGCACTTCGAACGCCACCACCAGGGCTGGTGGGACATCGACCCCAGCCAGCACCGGCTGATGATCAACGGCCTCGTCGAGGCGCCGCGCGTCTACACCATGGACGAGCTGATGCGCATGCCGGCGACATCGCGGATCCATTTCATCGAGTGCGGGGCCAACACCGGCATGGAATGGGGCGGGGTGGCGGTGCCGACCGTGCAGTATACCCACGGCATGCTGGCGTGCTGCGAGTTCACCGGCGTCATGCTGTCGACCCTGCTCGATGCCTGCGGCGCCGATACCGGCGCGGCCGATGGCGCGGATCGCTACGTCCTCGCCGAAGGCGCCGACGGCTCGTCGATGACCCGCACGATCCCGATGCGGGCGGCACTCGACGACGTCATGGTCGCCTGGGGGATGAACGGCGAGATGCTCCGGCCCGAGAACGGCTATCCCCTGCGCCTCGTGGTGCCGGGCGTGCAGGGCGTCTCCTGGGTGAAGTACCTGCGCCGCATCGAGGTCGGCGACCAGCCCTTCGACACCAAGGACGAGGTACTGCACTACGTCGACATGATGCCCGACGGCATGCTGCGCCGGTTCACGTCGATCCAGGAGGTCAAGTCGGTGATCACCTCGCCCTCGGGGGGACAGACGCTGCTCGACCACGGCTACTACAACATCACCGGCCTGGCGTGGTCGGGGCGCGGGCGCATCCGGCGGGTCGACGTCTCGACCGACGGCGGTCGCAACTGGCGCACCGCGCGGCTCGAGACGCCGGTGCTGCCCAAGGCGCTGACCCGGTTCAACATCGACTTCACCTGGGACGGTTCGCCGGCGATCCTCCAGAGCAGGGCGATCGACGAGACCGGCCATGTCCAGCCGAAGATCAACCAGCTGCGGGCGGTGCGGGGCGCGCGATCGATCTACCACAACAACGCGATCCAGTCGTGGCGGCTGCAGCCGTCGGGCGAAGTCGCCAACGTGCAGGTCTACTGATGCCGCGCCGCTTCCCCTCGCGCATCGCGGCCGCCGGCCTGGGGGTGGCCCTGGCCTTGGCACTGGCCGCGGGGGCCGCCGCAACGCAGGCGCAGGCGGCGACGCCGTGGGCCGGGCTCGGCCGGACCGCCACGCCGGCGGAACTGCGCGCCTGGGACATCGATGTGCGCGGCGACTTCAAGGGCCTGCCCGCCGGTTCGGGTTCGGTCGCCGACGGCATGGTGATCTGGGAAGCGCAATGCGCGACGTGCCACGGCATCTTCGGCGAATCGAACCAGTTCTTTCCCCCGATCGTCGGCGGCACGACGCCGGAGGACATGGAGCGCGGCCGCGTCGCCGCGCTCGCCGACGGCTCGGAGCCGCAGCGCACCACGCTGATGAAGCTGTCGCGGCTCTCGGCCCTGTGGGACTACACCCGGCGCGCCATGCCGTGGACGGCCCCGAAATCGCTGTCGGTCGACGAGGTCTACGCGGTCGTGGCCTACATCCTGAACCTGGGCGGCATCGTGGAGGACGACTTCGTCCTGTCCGATCGCAACATCGCCGAGGTGCAGGCCCGCCTGCCCAATCGCGACGGCGAAACCTTCTACCGCCCGATGTGGGACGTCGCCGGCAAGCCCGATGTCCAGGGCGATGCCTGCATGCGCGACTGCGGTACCGACATGGACGTGCGTTCGATGCTGCCAGCCTTCGCCCGGGATGCGCATGGCAACCTCGCCCTGCAGAACCGGATCGTGGGGCCGGTGCGCGGTGCCGACACGACGCGGGATCCGCCGCAGACCCTCGCGCAGGCGCGGGCCATGGTGCTGGCCGCCGCCGACGCGGCGACCGGTGCCGCGACGGACGCGGACGCGGAGGGGCCGGCGACGCTCGCGCGCTCGCAGGGCTGCCTCGCGTGCCATGCCAGCGAGCAGGCGCTGGTGGGCCCGTCCTTCCGGGCGATCGCCACGAAGTACGCCGGCTCGCCGGTTGCGGCCGACAGGCTGGCGACGGTGGTGCGGGATGGTTCGCAGGGAACCTGGGGCGCGGTGCCGATGCCGCCCAACCCGGGAGTCGCCGACGAGGATGCCAGGGCGCTCGTAGAATGGATCCTGGAGGGAGCGCCGTGAGGCGCGGTTCTGCCGTAGGATATTTCAATCAGCCGCTTGCGTCGGACCGGCGCGGATGCGCGTCCCGGGCGGCGGCATCCGGATAGAAGGAGCTCTCTCATGAAGCAGACCAGACGTACCGCATTGCAGGCGGCCGGAGGGGCTGGCGTCTATGCCGCGCTCGTCTCCATCGGCCTGCTGCGTCCCGGTCGGGCCGACGCCTTCGAGGTGTCGGGAGCCTTCAAGACCCAGGGCATCGCCGCCACCCTGAAGGCGCTGGGCGCGGAAGGCGCCACGGAGTCCGACGACGTGGTGATCAACGCACCGGACATCGCCGAGAACGGCGCGGTCGTTCCGGTGGGCGTCAGCAGCAAGCTGCCCAATACCGAGTCGCTCGCCCTTCTCGTCGAGAAGAATCCCAATGCGCTCGCCGGCACCTACGACGTCTCGGGCATCGAGCCCCACGTCAACATGCGCATCAAGATGGGCCAGAGCTCGGATGTCGTCGCCGTCGTCAAGGCCGATGGCAAGTACTACATGGCCCGCAAGGAAATCAAGGTCACCCTCGGCGGCTGCGGCGGCTGAGGCCGGCGACGACCATCGAACCACAGGAGGGACCATGGCAGATCCAATGAAGATTCGCGCCAGGCTCGAGGGCGACGTCGCCGACGTCCGGGTACTGATGGCGCACGAGATGGAAACCGGCCAGCGCAAGGATTCGGCCGGCAACGTGATTCCGGCCTGGCACATCAGCCAGGTCAAGGCGGAGCTCAACGGCAAGACGGTGATGAAGGCGAACTGGGGCCCGGCGATCGCCAAGAACCCCTACATGCAGTTCAGCGTGCCGGGCGCGAAGGCCGGCGACAGGATCGCCATCACCTGGGTCGACAACCGGGGCGACACACGCACCGACGAGGCCGTCATCAAGTAGTTCGCGACGATGGGATCGTCCGGTTCGGCACCGCCGGGCGCATCGTCGAGGCGGTGAACGGTTGCGTGCGCGCGGCCGCGGCAACTTGGACTTTGGGGGAGACGATCACATGCGACGTCACGTACTGATCGCTGCGGCGGTTGGCGGCGCCTTGTCCCTGGCTTCAGGACAAGTCGCGCTGGCCCAGACCGCGGACGAGATCAAGAAGGGAATCGAGCAGTACCGGGAGATGCTCCAGGACGGCAACCCGGCGGACCTCACGGTCGCCAAGGGCGAGGCGCTCTGGAAGAAGAAGCAGGGGCCACGCAATGCCTCGCTGGAGCAGTGCGACCTCGGCAAGGGCCCGGGCGTGGTCGAGGGAGCGTACGCCGAACTGCCTCGCTTCTTTCCCGACACCGGGCGGGTGATGGACGCGGAGACGCGCATCGTCCACTGCATCGCCACCCTGCAGGCACGCGATGTCGTCGCGCTCACGGCCAAGCCCTTCTCGGGCCGCGGCCAGCCGCAGACCGAACTCGAATCGCTCGTCGCCTATGTCGTCGAGGAATCGCGCGGCGTGCCGGTGAACCTGCCGCAGGAGCACCCGGAGGAGATCGCCGCCTACAAGCGCGGCGAGAAGGCCTTCTTCTATCGCGCCGGTCCCTACGATTTCGCGTGCGCGTCGTGCCACAGCGAGGACGACCAGCGGATCCGCCTGCAGGACCTGCCCAACCTCACCCGGAAGGAATCGGCGCAGCGGGCCTTCACGACCTGGCCGGCATACCGGGTCTCGCAGGGGGCGCTTCGGACGATGCAGTGGCGGATGTACGACTGCTTCCGCCAGCAGCGTTTTCCCGAAATGATCTACGGCTCGCAGGTGTCGATCGACCTGATCACCTACCTCGGCGTCAAGGCCAAGGGCGCGCCGATGGATTCCCCGGCGATCAAGCGATGAGGAGCGGCAGATGAACAGGAAAGCCAGACTGTTGGCCGTCGCCGCGATCGGCGCCGGGTTCATGGCCGCGCAGCCCGCGCTCGCGGCCGGGAGCAGCGACGCCGATGTCGCCGCCGTGATCAAGGGCTCGTTCAAGGAACGCGGCCAGGCCACGCTCGACCGGCTCGAACAGACCGACCTGCAACGCGAATGCTCGAAGTACAAGGGCGGCGAACCGCCGAAGGAGGTCGCCGAGCGGATCCAGCGCAAGGCCCTCGCGAGTGTGCAGTACCCGGCCGACGGCAAGTTCCTCGGCGACTGGAAGAAGGGCGAGAAGGTCGCGCAATCGGGCCGCGGCTTCCAGTACAGCGACAAGCCCGGTTCGGTGGCTGGCGGCAACTGCTACGCCTGCCACCAGCTCGCCAGCC
>DAIMFM010000207.1:0-1664 GCA_036724585.1 Burkholderiaceae bacterium
GCGGGCGTTTCTTCGTTGCCTTTTCCTACCACCCCCCCCCCCCGCCCCCCCATCCCTTCCGGGGCCCTACTACGCTCTTCGCCGCTTTGTTCGGCCCCCCCGGCCGGGTGTACGTGTATCGCTCCTACGGCATACACTGGTGCTTCAACATCGTGTGCCGCGAGGAAGGCCATGGCGCGGGCGTGCTGGTGCGCGCCCTCGAGCCCCTGCACGGGCTCGAGCGCATGCGCGAGCGCCGCAAGGTGGCCGACGACCGTCTGCTCTGCGCGGGGCCGGGGCGGGTGGGCCAGGCGCTCGGCATCGACCTGCGGCACAACCGCATGGCGGTACATGCGCCACCGTTCGGGCTGCGCCCGCCCGATGCGCCGGTCGAGGTGCGCAGCGGCCCGCGGATCGGGATCACGCGGGCGCTCGAGGTGCCGTGGCGCTTCGGGCTGGCCGGCTCGGCGTTCCTGAGCCGGCCGCTGCCCTGAAGCCTGCTTCAGTCGGCCAGCCGGGAAGGCGCGGCTTCGCCCCGGACCTGCCCGACGGCGGCCCAGGCCTTGCGGAGGATCGCCGCCACGACGGGATCATCGAAGTCCCGTGCCCGCAGCAGCGCGCGGCCGCGCGGCGACAGGCGTCGCAGGCCCCATGTGCAGCGCGACAGGGCCTCGGCCTCGCCTTCGCGCGACAGGTAGGCCGGGAGGTTGTTGGTGAAGAAGGACAGGCTGTCGGCGTCCTGGAGCAGGTCGCTCTCGATGGTGCCACCGACTTCGTGGCGCTCGACCAGCTCGCAGACATGCTCGACCAGGCCCGGCGCGGCGCCGGCTTCGACGAACATGCCGCGCAGGAGCCCGGCGCTGCGTTTCGCATGCGCCGCCTTGAAGGCGTCGTAGTCCTCGAAATCGGCGCGTCGGGTCTTCTCCGGGACGGCGCGGTCGATATCGTGGCCGAGCGCCGCGAGCTGCAGGGCGTCGCCCGCCGTCGGGTCGATGTGCAGCAGCCACGCCAGGGTGTCCTCCGCATGCGTCGGATCCTCGGGAACATCCGAGCCGGCGATCGCGGCACGGATCCGCGTCTCGAGTTCCTCAATCGGTGTCACGGCACACCACCAGTCTTCTGAGCACTTCCATGTTCATGAGCAATGCAATGACGACGAGCGTCGCGAGCGGCTGGTTGAGGATCGCGCCGATGCACAGGACCAGCATCCGGACATCCCTGCCCAGGCGCCATCGACTCGCAATGCGCTCGCGCATCAGGCCGTCGTACTTGTCGGCCGTATAGGACAGCACCAGCGCGCCGGTCACGGCCGCGAAGCCCCACGCCACCGGCACGATGGAGCCGCTGGCGAAGAAGGCGTGCATCGCCATGGCGGACAGGAGCATGGCGTCGGCATAGCGATCGAGCACCGCATCGAGCCATCCGCCATAGGCCGATTGCTGCCATTTCAGGCGGGCGACCTCGCCGTCGCAACCGTCGACGATCGACGCCAGCTGGGCGAGCAGGCCGCCGGCGAGCAGCGCCGGATAGGCGGGATACAGCATGATCGCCGCCGCCAGCACCGAAAGTCCGAAGCAGGCGAGGCTGATCTGGTTCGGCGTGATCCGGGTCCCGGCGAGATGGCGGGACAGGAAGGTCGATATCGGCCGGTTGAGGTGGCGCGATACCGGACCGTCGTTCGCCTT
>DAIMFM010000207.1:1674-5416 GCA_036724585.1 Burkholderiaceae bacterium
CCGCGAAGGCGCGAGACCAGGCCTTCCTCGCCGCGGCGGAAAGCCCGCTCGTCGTCGACGTCGGCCCAGTAGGCGCCGCCGATGTCGACCACGCGCGCGCGATCGCGCGACGACAGCACGCTCACCGCGCCCGAAAGACTGCTGTCGCCGGCCGCGAAGGCCTCCTCGAGCGCCGGAACGATCGCCGGCGTGGACAGGAAGACGCCCGTGTCGAAGGCATTGAACCGGGGCATTTCCTTTCCTATGGCGAGGATGCGCCCGTCCTCGTGAAGCACGCGGGTGACGTCGTCGATGTCGATGTCCTCGCGGCGGACATCCTCGTCCACGGCGAGCAGCAGGCCGTCGGCGGGAAGCTCGGCCTGCCGCAGGCGATCGATGATCCCGGCTTCGAACAGGTGATCGGCCATCAGCAGCAGGAACGGCGAATCGAGCTGCGAGCGGGCGTGCCACAGGGAACGCCCGTTGCCGAGCTCATTCCATTCCGGATTGTGGACGACGCTCACCGGCACGCCGAGTCTGCGTCCCAGCTCGGTCACGAAGGCCTGCACCGGTTCGGCCCGGTAGCCGGTGACGACGACGAACTCCGTCGCACCGCCCTCGAGGGCGGTGCGCATGGTGCGTTCGATCAAGGGGACGCCGAGGAGCGGCGTCAGGGGCTTGCTGTCAGACCGCGACAGCCGGCTGCCTCTGCCAGCCGCCAGAATGACGCACTTCATCCTTTTTCGGGCTCCCGTACTCGGCAATGAACTCCTCGATCATCCGATGCGCTTCGTCATCGGTGAACTGCTTCATGGGGTGCTTGCACAGGTACGCGGAAAGCCCGTGAAGGACGCCACCCACGCCGTTGTCCAGCGCCAGCTTGGCGAGGCGGATGGAGTCGATGGCCACGCCCGCGGAGTTCGGGCTGTCCTCGACCGACAGGCGCAGTACGCTCTTGAGAGGCACATCCCCGAACATGCGGCCCTCCATGCGCAGGAAGCACACCTTGTTGTCCTTCTGCCAGGGAATGTAGTCGCTCGGTCCGACATGGATATCGGTGTCGTCGAGGCGCTGTGCCGCGACCGCCTGCACGGCCTCGGTCTTGGATTCCTTCTTGGACTCGAGGCGGTCCTGGTTCTTCATGTTCAGGAAGTCGGTATTGCCGCCGGTATTGAGCTGGTAGGTGCGATCGAGCTTCACGCCGCGCTTGGCGAAGAGGTCGGTCAGGTTGCGGTGGGTGATCGTGGCGCCCAGTTGCGCCTTGATGTCGTCGCCGATGATCGGGATGTTCCGTTCTTCGAAGCGCCGCGCCCACTCGGGGTCGGAGGCGATGAAGACGGGGATGTTGTTGACGAATGCGACACCGGCCTCGAGGGCGCATTCGGCGTAGAACTTGCTCGCTTCCTCCGAACCGACCGGAAGATAGTTGAGCAGCACTTCGGCCCCACTGGCCTTCAGCATCGCGACGACGGATTCCCTGGTGGCTTCGGGCGCATCGGCAAGCCGGAATGAGAGTTCCTCGGCATGCTCGCCCATGTGCGGCGAGACGCCGTCCATCACGCGTCCCATGGCCACCTCGACGCCCGAGGCGGGAATGTTCTTGCAGAACACCGTCGTGCAGTTGGGCGCGGCGAAGATCGCTTCCGAAACGTCACGGCCCACCTTGCGGCGATCGACGTCCCAGGCTGCGACGACTTCGATGTCCTCGGCGCGATAGCCGCCGACGGCATGGTGCATCAGGCCGATGACCTCGTCCGCCTGCTTGCCACGATAGTAGTGAATCCCCTGGACCAGCGAGCTCGCGCAGTTTCCGATCCCGGCAATGGCAATCCTGATTTTCTTCATCCTTGATCCCTCCCAGATCGACAAGACAAATGCCGTCCCAGTGAATCAGGCATGTACCTGGCCCCCTGGAGCATGAGTTTCCCGTCGGGAACTGATATTCCGGGCCACCGGGGTTCCCGGTGCGCCGGATCTGGCCGTGAAAAACGGCTTGCGGAAGCCGTCCAGGGGATGCGCGCATCTTCGCGTTCATCCCGGGGCTCGAGGCCTCGTGTCGAGGCCTGGTCGATCCCGTGATTGATCCCGCTTATCCACGGCGGAAGTAGGGATTTTAACACAATTCCGACCGGTCGGAGAGAACCCCGTCCAGTCGTACCGGATCAGGGTCGGGGCCGGCGGCTTTCCGCGAAACCGGAGAGCAGCGCGCGGGCGTCCTCGCCCTTCGCGTCGACCGAGCGAATCGACGCGGGGATCACGAAGCCCGCCCTGCCCATCGTGGCTTCGATCGTCTCCCAGCTTCGCTCGTGCAGCGTGATCCCCGCGAGGCACGCGACCAGTGCCCGCAGGGTCTCGCGGCTGGTGCCAGGGCGAGCATCGGCGTAGCCCAGGACGACATCGACCAGCGGTACCGTGAGTGCACGCGGTGGCGTACCGGCCTGGAGAACCGCAACCAGGTTCTCTCGTTGGCCGGGAAAGTCGCGCAGCAATTCGAACACGCGCCCCGAACCCCGCATCCCGTCCTGCGCCAGCTCGATCGCCAGCAGGGCGCCCGTGCTCGAGGCCCCATGGAGCTCCAACCCGCGCTGCAGCGCCGCCACGGCCTCGGCCGCCGGCAGGCGCCATTCCTCGTCCAGGAGCCCGTCGATGACGAGGACCGTCGCCGGATGCCCGATGGCATCGAGATCGCCGCGCCGCAGGGGCGGGCGATAGTCGGCCGACAGGATGGCGCGCGCCTGCGCGGGCGCCAGGCTGGGCCCGAGGAACACGATCGGCGCCTGGGCGCGCAGGGCGTCGCCGATTCGCCGGGCCGGGGTCATCCCTTCGGCGTCAGGCCCATCTCCCAGAATCCCTCTTCCAGGAGGGTGGCGGTCCGGAACCGTTCGCACAGGCGCCGCCAGCGCGGCTGCCGTTCCCAGTCCGGCCCGAGCCGGCGCAGCAGCGCGGAGTCGATCAGCGCCCCGGCGCTCCGGCAGGCGTCCTGGAACTCGGCGCCGCTGTAGGTATCGATCCAGGGCCGGTAGGGCGTGTCGCCGGCGCGGGCGGCAAGCCGCAGGCCGATCTCGCCGTAGCCGAGCACGCAGGGCGCGAGCGCCGCCATGAGGTCGAGGAAGTCGCCGGAGAAGCCCGCCTCGAGCACATAGCGGGTATAGGCGAGATTCTCCCGGCGCTCGGGCGTGGCCTCGAGCTCGTCCCGGGAGATTCCCTCGGCGGCGCAGGTCTCCACATGGAGCGGCATCTCGACATGCACGAGCGCGTGCACGGTCCCGGCGGCCGCCTGCAGTTCCTCCAGCGTCTCGGCCTTGGCGGCGGCCAGCGCCCAGGCGCGGGAGAAGTGGATCAGGAACACATAGTCCTGCCGAAGGTAATGCAGGAAGGCCTCGCGCGGCAGGCTGCCGTCGCCGAGTCCTTCGACGAAGGCATGTTGCGTATAGCGTTGCCAGGCATCGCCGGCCGCCTCGCGCCACAGCGTGTATGCCTTCCCGTAGTCCGGATGCGTCATGTCTGTCTCCCGTTTCCCGTCGAGTGGCGTCGGAGCGCCGTCGCTCGCCCATGCCCTCGCCGGTGCGCGGACAGAATAGGCAAGGGGGCTATTGGCCGGCATCCACCCACTGGCCGCCGGTGAGCTCGGCCATCCCGCAACGATTCGTCGAGATAGACCGGCAGGTCCTCGGCCAGGCCGAACGGGCAGACGCCGCCCACCGGATGGCCGGTGACCCGTTCGATCTCCTCGGCATCGAGCATCCTGCCCCTGCCGAAGGCG
>DAIMFM010000208.1:0-5366 GCA_036724585.1 Burkholderiaceae bacterium
CGACGCTGGCGTTCAAGGACCTGGCGATGCAGCTGCTGGGCAACCTGTTCGAATACCAGCTCGCGCGCGAGGGCAGGCAGCTCAACATCCTCGGCGCCACCTCGGGCGACACCGGCAGCGCGGCCGAATATGCGATGCGGGGCAAGCAGGGCGTGCGCGTCTTCATGCTCTCGCCCGACGGACGCATGAGCGCCTTCCAGCGGGCGCAGATGTTCTCGCTGCACGATGCGAACATCTTCAACATCGCGATCGATGGCGTGTTCGACGACTGCCTTCGGCAACATCCTGGCGGGCCACATCGCCCGCATGATGGGCCTGCCGGTCGCGAGGCTCGTCGTCGCCACCAACGAGAACGACGTGCTCGACGAGTTCTTCCGCACGGGCCGCTACCGGGTGCGCAGCGCGGCGGAAACGTTCTCCACCAGCAGTCCCTCGATGGACATCAGCAAGGCCTCGAACTTCGAGCGCTTCGTCTTCGACCTGCTGGGCCGCGATCCCGCCCGGCTCTCCGCGCTCTGGAAGGCGCTCGAGGCCGATGGCGGCTTCGACATCGGCGGCACCGACGCCTTCGAGGCGATCGCCGGCTTCGGCTTCGCCTCGGGCCGCAGCACGCATGCCGACCGCATGCGCACCATCCGCGAGCTGCGCGATCGCCTCGGGCTGCTGGTCGACACCCATACCGCGGACGGCCTGTTCGTCGCGCAGGCCCACAGGGAGGACGACGTGCCGATGATCTGCCTCGAGACGGCCTTGCCCGCCAAGTTCGCCGACGCGATCCGCGAGGCGACCGGGATCGATCCGGAGCCGCCGGTGGGCTTCGCCGGGCTCGAGCAGCGGGTGCAGCGCTACGTCCGCATGCCGGCCGACGTGGTGGCGCTCAAGCGCTACATCGCCGCCCACTGCGGCTGATCGCCCGGGCGCCCCGACGCGGTCATGTACCCGAGCGCGGGCCCGGACGGAGGGAAGGATGAGGGTTTTCGGGATCGCGGGTTACTCGGGCTCGGGCAAGACGACGCTGCTCGAGCGCCTGATCCCCGATTTCACCGGCCGCGGCCTGAAGGTCTCGCTGGTCAAGCATGCGCACCATCGCTTCGACATCGACCAGCCGGGCAAGGATTCCTGGCGCCATCGCGAGGCGGGCGCCACGGAGGTCCTGCTCACCTCCGCCAGGCGCTGGGCCCTGATGCACGAGCTGCGCGGCGCGCCCGAGCCGACGCTCGACGAACAGCTCGCCCGCCTGTCGCCCTGCGACCTCGTCCTGGTGGAGGGTTTCAAGCACGCCCCGATCCCCAAGCTCGAGGTGTTCCGTCCCTCCCTCGGGCACCCGGCGCTGCATCCGCGGGACCCCTCGGTCGTCGCCGTGGCGAGCGACGAGAAACTCCCGATCGGGCTGCCGGTCCTCGCGCTGGATCACCCCGTCGCGATCGCCGACTTCATCCTGGGGTACCTTGATGCCCATGACCCGACCCCCCCTGTTGCCGTTTGACGAAGCGCTCGCGCGCCTGCTGTCGCAGGCGGCGGCCGTCGATGAGTCCGAGACCGTGCCCGTCATGGAAGCGCACGGCCGGGTGCTCGCCCGCGCGCTGCGCTCGACGATCGACGTGCCGCGCGCCGACAACACCCAGATGGACGGCTATGCGGTGCGCGCCTCGGACTGCCCGGCGGGCGCCCGCCTGCCCGTATCGCAGCGCATCCCGGCCGGCCATGTCGGCGAGCCGCTCCAGCCTGGCACGGCGGCGCGTATCTTCACGGGCGGCCTGATCCCGCCGGGCGCCGATGCCGTGGTCATGCAGGAGATGACCGAGGCCGCGGGCGATGCGGTCATCATCCGGGAGGCGCCGGCGCCGGGGCAGTGGATCCGGCGCGCCGGCGAGGACATTCGCGAGGGCGCCGAGATCCTGCGCGCCGGCGAGCGCCTGCGACCGCAGGCCGTCGGCCTCGCGGCCTCGGTCGGGCTGGCCGAGGTGGCGGTCCATCGCCGGGTCCGGGTGGCCTGCTTCTTCACCGGCGACGAACTCGCCACGCCGGGCGAGCCGCTCGCGCCCGGCGCGATCTACAACAGCAACCGCTACGTGCTCGTCGGCATGCTGCGCGCGCTCGGCTGCGAAGTCAGCGACCTCGGGACGGTGCCCGATTCGCTCGAGGCGACCCGCGCCGCCCTGCGCGACGCGGCCGCCGGCAACGACCTGATCGTGACCTCGGGCGGCATGTCGGTCGGCGAGGAAGACCACGTCCGGCCGGCGCTCGAGGCCGAGGGCGAGCTGTCGCTGTGGCAGGTCGCCATCAAGCCGGGCAAGCCGCTGGCCTACGGCCGGGTGCGCGACGGCGCCACGCGCCATGCCCACTTCATCGGCCTGCCGGGCAATCCCGTCTCGAGCTTCGTCACCTTCCTGCTCTTCGTGCGGCCCTTCCTGCTCCGGCTGCAGGGCGTGGAGCGGGTCGCCCCGAGTGTCGTGCCGATGCGCGCGAACTTCGACTGGCCGCGACCCGATCGCCGTCGCGAGTTCCTGCGCGTGCGCATCGACGCGCAGGGCGGCCTCGAGCTCTTCCCCAACCAGGGATCGGCGGTCCTCACGTCGACCGCCTGGGCCGACGGCCTGGTCGACAATCCGCCGGGCGCCGCGATCCGCCGGGGCGAGACGGTGCGCTTCCTGCCCTTCGATTCATTGCTGGCCTGAAGCCGGAGGTATAGGCATGAACATCACGATTCTCTACTTTGCCGCCCTGCGCGAGGCGCTCGGCCTCGCCCGCGAGCAGGTGGCCTTGCCGGGCGGCGTCGCCAGCGCCGGCGAGCTGCGCGCCTGGCTCGGCGCCCGGGGCGGAGCCTGGGGCGAAGCCCTGGCGCAGGGGCGCAATGTCCAGGTCGCGGTCGACCAGGTGCTGGCCGAGCCCGGCACGCCCTTGCGCGACGGCGCCGAGGTCGCCTTCTTCCCGCCGGTCACCGGGGGCTGAGCCGGTGGGCGAGGGCGGTGCGGCGCGCGGGTCCGTCGGCTCCGGCATGGAGCTGCGGGTCCAGCACGAGGACTTCGACGTGGGCGCCGAGATCGCGCGGCTGCGCGCGGGCCGCCCCGAGGTCGGCGCCGTTGCGAGCTTCGTCGGCACCGTGCGCGCATCGAGCGGGGGCGCCGCGCTCGAATCCATGGCGCTCGAGCACTATCCGGGCATGACCGAGGCCTCGCTCGCCGCCATCGGCCGCGAGGCGGCCGAACGCTGGTCCATCGACGCCAGCCTCGTGATCCACCGCATCGGCGAGCTGCGCCCGGGCGACCAGATCGTGCTGGTCGTCGTCCTGTCGCGGCATCGCGGCGATGCCTTCGCGGCCTGCGAATTCATCATGGACTACCTCAAGACGCGGGCGCCGTTCTGGAAGAAGGAGCGCACCTCGCAGGGGGAGGGCTGGGTGCAGGCCCGCGACTCCGATACCGCCGCGGCCGGGCGCTGGTCGCGCGATGACTGAGGCGCCGCTGGCGCCACCCTGGCTCTGGATCCTCCTCACCCTCTGCGCGGCGGCGGCGCAGCCCGCGCGCAACGCGATGCAGCGCGACCTCACGGGCCGGCTCGGGACGGTCGGCGCGACGCATGTCCGTTTCCTCTTCGGCATGCCCTTCGGCCTGCTCCTGCTCGCGCTGGTGCTCGCCGTGTCCGGCGGGCCCGTGCCGTCGCCCGACGCGGCCTTCGCCGGCTGGCTGCTGGCCGGCGCGCTGAGCCAGATCCTCGCCACCGCCCTCATGCTGGCCGCGATGCAGCGCCGCTCCTTCGTGGTGGCGACCGCCTACATCAAGACCGAACCGGTCCAGGTGGCGGTATTCGGCAGTCTCTTCCTGGGCGAGCTGCTCGGGCCGGTGTCGATCGGGGCCATCGTCGCCGCCACCGCCGGCGTGCTGCTCATGTCCCTGCCCGGCAGCACGGCCGCTGCCTCCGGCCGCGGCGACACCGCCGGCGCGGTCGCGCTCGGGGTCGGGGCCGGCGCGCTGTTCGCGGTTTCGGCGGTCGGCTACCGGGGCGCGATCCTTGCCCTGCCGGGCGAGGGCTTCGTGCTGCGCGCGACCTTCACCCTGGCCTGTGGGCTCGTCTTCCAGGCCGTGGTGCTCAGCGCCTGGCTGCTGTGGCGCGAAAGGGCGGCGATGCTCGCGATCCTGCGCGCCTGGCGCCCCTCGCTGCTGGCCGGGCTGATGGGGGCACTGGCCTCGCAGTTCTGGTTCCTCGCCTTCGCCCTCGAGGCGGCCGCCCGGGTGCGCACCCTCGCCCTGGTGGAGATCCTGTTCGCCCAGCTCGTCTCGGCGCGGCTCTTCCGGCAGCGGACCAGCGGGCGCGAGACGTTCGGGCTGGTCCTGGTGGTCGCCGGCGTCCTCGTGCTGCTAGCCTACGGCTGAGGGTTCCCGGAACCCGCCGGCGGCCGCGCCGAGCTTGAAATACCGCTTCGCGGGCCTCATTTCAAGGGCAATCCGACCTTCGCGCGAGACGCACAAGCATGAGATTCGACAAGCTCACCACCCAGTTCCAGCAGGCGCTCAACGAGGCCCACAGCCTCGCGCTTGCGAACGAACACCAGTACATCAGCCCGCTGCACCTGCTGGCGGCCATCGTCGCCGAGCCCGAGGGCTCGGGTCGGGCGCTGCTCGAACGCGCCGGCGTGCGCATCGGCGCGCTCAAGTCGGCGGTCGACGCCGCCATCTCGCGGCTGCCCCAGGTCACCGGGACCGGCGGCGACGTCCAGGTGGGCCGCGACCTGCTGGGACTGCTGAACCTCGCCGACAAGGAGGCGATGCGTCGTGGCGACCAGTACATCGCCACCGAGATGTTCCTCGTGGCGCTGGCCGACGACAAGGGCGAGGCCGGTCGCATCGCGCGCGAGGCGGGGCTCGAGCGCAAGACGCTCGACGCCGCCATCGAGGCGGCCCGCGGCGGCCACGGCGTCGATTCGCCCGAGGCCGAGGAGCAGCGCGAAGCGCTCAAGAAGTACACCCTCGACCTCACGGAGCGGGCGCGCGAAGGCAAGCTGGACCCGGTGATCGGGCGCGACGACGAGATTCGCCGCACCATCCAGATCCTCCAGCGGCGCACCAAGAACAACCCGGTCCTGATCGGCGAACCGGGCGTCGGCAAGACCGCCATCGTCGAAGGGCTGGCGCAGCGCATCGTCGACGGCGAGGTGCCCGACACCCTCCGCGACAAGCGGGTGCTGGTGCTCGACATGGCGCTGCTGCTGGCCGGCGCCAAGTATCGCGGCGAATTCGAGGAGCGGCTCAAGTCGGTCCTCAAGGAGGTCGCCGCCGACGAGGGCCGCACCATCGTCTTCATCGACGAGCTGCACACCATGGTCGGCGCCGGCAAGGCCGAGGGCGCGATGGACGCCGGCAACATGC
>DAIMFM010000209.1:0-2203 GCA_036724585.1 Burkholderiaceae bacterium
AGTTGGCGAGGTTCGCGATCGCGAAATCGACGATCCGCGTGGAGCCCACGAAGGGAACCGCCGGCTTGCACTGGTCGGCCGTGAGCGGGCGCAGTCGACTGCCTTCGCCACCGGCGAGAACGATGGCAAGGGTATCGGGTGGCGGGGAATCACGACGGATGTGCGGGAGCGAGTCCTTGGCTCGGCGATCGGAAACGCTCATGCATGCTGCTCCAGTTGCCTCCGTCGCCCGGAGGCCCTCGTTGGGCATTCGGACTTGCAACGAACGCGCCCGCATTCGAAAGTCGCGGGGCGTTCCGGCAGGCGCTACGCGAAGCGGGGCGGATCCTGCCGCGAGCCGATGGCCACCGATCCCGAGCCGCCCAGCAGCACCGCGCAGGGCAGCCTGTGGAGCAGGCCGGCGACCGGCACGAGGCCGTCCTCGATGCTCAGCTCGCGCGCATCCAGCAGGTCCCGGTAGGCGCCCATGGGCAGGGCGGCGCCGGCCACGTCCAGCGCCGTGTCGCCCCAGCGCTCGGCCTCGCCGGGGCCTCGTCCCGGCTCGAGCCCGAGCCCCATCGGCAGGCGGGTCGCAAGGACCAGCAGCAGGCGCTCGCCGGTCGCATCGGCAAGGCGCCGGGCGAAGGCGACGAGATGCCGGGCGTGCGCTCCGCGGACCACCACGGGCACGTAGTCGCCGCGGGCGAAGAGCATCGGCTCGCGCCGGCGCGCCGACAGGAGCCGGTGCAGGCACCACAGCTTGAGTCGGTCGAAGTCGCGAGCGCCCCACCACGATTCGAGCGCCGTCGCGGCGGCATCGGTACCGAGCCCGGAAATTTCGTCCAGTAGCGCCCGGCGGTGGGCGAAATCGACCGGACGGCGATTGTCCGGATCGACGAGGGAATCGTCGATCAACTCGGCGCCCTGGTAGATGTCCGGTACACCCGGGACGCAGGCCTTGAGCACCGTCATCGACAGCGACGCGATGCCGCCATGCCAGTGCACGAGCGCCGCATGGCGGCTCGGTTCGCCGGCCGCGGCATCGAGCAGCCGGTGGACCGTCGCGTCGATCGCGGCTTCGTAGCGCGCATCGGGCGCGGTCCAGCGGGTCTCGCGCTTGGCCTCGCGGCTGGCCTTGGTCATGTAGGCGACCAGGCGCCCGGCAAGGGCGTCGCGCGCGGCGCCCGCCGGGGCAGCTTCCGATGCCGGCGACGATGGCAAGGGCCATGCGCCGAGCGCCGTCTGCATCAGCAGGTACAGGTCGCCGGGATTGATCGCGGGCAGTGCGCCGGCCTCGTCGCGGGGCGGGTCCTCGGCGAGCCGCATCGCGTCGCGCCAGGCCGTCGCGACCGCCGCCCAGCGCCCGGGCGACTCGCTGATGGCGTCGATGCGCATGGTGACGTCTTCGCTGCGCTTGTTGTCGTGGGTGGATGTCGCGAGCATGGCGTCGGGCCATTCGGCCAGGCGGCGTTCGCAGGCCTGGTGGAAGCGGTCGACGGAAAGCCCGACGAGGTCGGGATCGCCGCCGACGCCGTTGACCGAGGCGATGCGCGTGAACCGGTAGATCGCGGTGTCCTCGACGCCCTTGGCGGCCACCGGTGCGGTCAGCTGCTGGAAGCGGGCGATGAACTCCCAGCCCGCCGGATCGGGCGGCATGCCGAGGAGGATGTCGGCGATGGCTTCCAGCGCCGCGAGCGCCTGCCCGCGATGCTCGCCGCCGCGCGCCTCGAGCTGCGCCCGGGCGACGCGGCAGGCCTGCTCGATGGCATGGCGATCGGCCTCGCTCGCCTCCTCGCCGGGAACGCGGTAGCTGCGATAGACGGGGAAGGCGGCCACGAGCTCGACGAGCGCGGGCCATACACCCGCCTCGTCGCCCGCTCCGGCCGCCAGCGCCAGGCCGACGAGCCGGCGCAGCTCGCTGCCGAAGGCATCGAGCAGGATCTCGCGACGGGCGTCGCGCGCGACCTCGGCGAATGTCGGTGCGGTATCGCCGGTGAAATCCCGCCAGGCGGCGTCGAGCGCCGGGACCTGGTCGCCGTCGACCATCAGGCCGGCGACCTGGTTGGCGAAGTCGTAGCCGGTCGTGCCCGCGATCGGCCAGTCCGGCGGCAGCGACTCGCCGGGCGCCAGGATCTTCTCGGCGGCGATGTAGAAGGGCGTGGCCCCGGGCCGGCGTGCGGCGATGGCCGCCTGCAGCCGGCGGAAGTAGCCGGCGGGGTCGCGC
>DAIMFM010000209.1:2213-3686 GCA_036724585.1 Burkholderiaceae bacterium
GAACCCTCAATAGCCCATCAGCTTGAGGACTTCCGCGCGGCTGCGTTCGTCGTCGCGGAACACGCCCATCATCCGGCTCGTGGTCATCCCCACGCCCGGCGTGCGGACGCCGCGGGCGGTCATGCAGGCGTGCGTCGCCTCGAAGCCGGCCGGGTCCTCGGCGCGGATGCCGGCCAGCGTCGAGACCTCGAAGAAGCGCCGATAGTTGATCGAGCGGGACGCCTCGGTCCAGTGCAGCAGGCGGTAGTGCTGGGCCTCGAGCAGCGCCGAGAGCGCGCCGGCATCGCGCAGCACGCCTTCGCGCGCCGGCGTGCCGCCATGGCGCTCCAGCGCCTCGATGCCTGCGGGCGCCACCGGCAGGTCGTGTTCGTGGTAGCGCAGCCGCCATTCGCCTTCGGCGCCGCGGCGCAGTTCGAAGTGGCCGGCCTCGCGCGCCTCGTCGAGGGCGGCGCCGAGGATGGGCAGGCGCAGCCGCCGGTCCGGATCGGCGTCCCAGTCGATGTCGAAGACCGCCGCATGGGCCGAGGCCGCTCCGTGCAGCAGCACGTCGTCCCACCAGCGGTTGGCGGGCCCGGCGATGCCCATGTGGTTGGGCACGATGTCGACCATGATGCCCATGCCGGCGGCGTGCGCCGCCTCGGCGAGCCGCTCGAAACCGGCCTCGCCGCCCAGCGCCGGATCGACCCGCGTGGGGTCGACCACATCGTAGCCGTGCGTGCTGCCGGGCTGCGCGGCCAGGATGGGCGAGCAGTAGACATGGCTCACGCCGAGGGTGGCGAGGTAGGGCAGCAGATCGAGCGCGGCCGCGAAGTCGAACTCATGGTTGAGCTGCAGGCGGTACGTTGCGAGCAGCGGCGGCGTGCCGGGGGTCCCCGGCAGGGAAAGCTCAGCCGGCATGTGAATGGACCGAGAGGCTGAAGCCGCCGAGCGTCGTCGAGGCGTCACCGAAGGTGACCTCCCCGAGCTGCCATGCGGATGCCGGCGCGAGGCCCGCGGGTGTCGGGATCGTGGTGGGCTGCGGCCCGAAATTCGCCAGCAGCAGGAGGGAACGCCCGCCGCCGAAGTCCCAGCGCACCGACAGCGCCGATTCGCCGCTGCGCCGCCAGGTGGCGGCTGCCCTCCCGCCGTCGGCCAGCAAGGGCGTCACGATGCGCCGGCGCGCCGCGATCGTCGCCTACAATCAGGAAATTGCTTCCTATGGCGCGCGCATCGAGGGCATCCGCCGGGCGCAAGCCGGCGTGAACCTGGACTCGGTCAAGAACGAATTGGCCGTGCTACAGGCGCGGAAGAAGCGCTATGAGGCCGACACAGCCGCCATCGTCGCCGACCGGCAGACACTCATGGACCGCCAGAAGGCGCTGAAAGACGGCAAGGACCAGTTGCGCGACCGCCTGACCGCCCACACCAAGCGCGTGACCGAGGGGCTGGGAACGACGATCAACGCGTATCTCGACCGTCTTGGCGCGGGTTTCC
>DAIMFM010000209.1:3696-5365 GCA_036724585.1 Burkholderiaceae bacterium
TGGGCGTCACTATGCGCCGGCGCGCCGCTATCGTCGCCTTGCAGAACTCGCGCATCGAACGCTGGCGCTCGTCCAGGTCCGCCGGGCCTTCGATGCGCGAGGCCTCGAAACTCGCATCGGCCAGGGGGTCGGGGATGTCGTCGGCCGCGAGGCCGGCGGCCGCGATGAAATCGGCGAACTCGCGCCGGCGCCCGGCGCGAACGCTCTCGGCCAGCTCGCCGCCGTGGTCGCAGAAGTAGAGAAAGGGCGAATCGCTGTCGAACTCCTCGCCCATGAAGAGCATCGGGATGCCGGGCGCGAGGAGCAGGGTCGCGAGCGCCAGCCGCAGGATGCGGTCGGCCTCCTCGGGACGCTGGCGTCGCAGCAGGGCGCCCAGGCGCTCGCCGAACACGCGGTTGCCGACCTGGTCGTGGTTCTGGGCGAAATTGACGAAGCTCGTCGCCGGGAGATGGGCGCTCGGTTCCCCGCGCGGCCGGCCATCGCGCAGCGACGACGGTTCGCCCTGGTAGGCGAAGCCCTCGGCCAGGGCGCGGGCGAGGCGCGAGGCCGGATCGTCGGCGAAGTCGGCGTAGTAGCCGTCGCGCTCGCCGGTGAGGAGCACGTGCAGGGCGTTATGGAAGTCGTCGTTCCACTGGGCGGTCGCGCCGGGGGCGCCGCCTGCGTCCGGCTCGAGCAGGCGGGCCGTGTTGTCCTCGTTCTCGAGCAGGAGGAAGACCGTGCGCCCGGTACCGGCGGCCGCGGCAATGCGGCCGGCGATCTCGCGCACGAGGTGCGGGTCGGATTCGTCGAGGATGGCATGGACCGCATCGAGGCGCAGGCCGTCGAAACCGTAGTCGCGCACCCAGTGGACCGCATTCTCGATGAAGAACTCGCGCACCGGGCCGGCCGTGGGCGTGTCGAATGCGATCGCCTGCCCCCAGGGCGTGGCGCGACTGGCGTCGAAGAAGTCGGGCGCGTACTGGTGCAGGAAGTTGCCGTCCGGGCCGAAGTGGTTGTAGACGACGTCGAGCAGCACGGCCAGCCCGCGCTCGTGGGCGGCATCGACGAGCGCCACCAGGTCGGCGGGCGTGCCGTACGAGGCGTCCGGCGCGAACGGCAGCACGCCGTCGTAGCCCCAGTTGCGCCGGCCGGGAAACTCGGCGATGGGCATCAGTTCGATCGCGCTGATCCCGAGCTCCTGGATCTCGTCCAGCCGCTCGATCGCCGCCCGGAAAGTGCCGGCTTCGGTGAAGGTGCCGACGTGCAGTTCGTAGAGCACCTGTTCGTGCCAGGGGCGGATCCGCCAGGGGCGGCGCGGCGCGGGCGGCAGGATCCACTGGCTGGCGCCGTGGACGTCGGCCGGCTGGAAGCGCGAGGCCGGATCGGGGACGACCAGGCCGTCGGGCAGGCCGAAGCGATAGAAGGCACCTTCGGCCAGCGGCCGGGGCGCCTCGTGCCAGCCATCGGCCAGGCCACGCATGACGTGGCGCTCGATGGGCTGCCTGCCCGCGGCGTCGGCATAGACGATGAGCTCGATGCGGCTCGCCCCCGGCGCCCACAACCGCGGCCGGCGCGTCGCCCGGGCCGCGACGCCCGCCGGCCCGCGCGCGACGGAGTCAGGCGCCGGCCTGCTGCAGCCTCCCCTTGAGTTCGTCGAGGCTCCGGCCGGTATCGCCATCGGCCTCGAGCG
>DAIMFM010000210.1:0-5351 GCA_036724585.1 Burkholderiaceae bacterium
GGTTGCCCTCGGAATTCTCGAAGTCGATCGGGTTGACCTTGTGCGGCATGGTCGACGAACCGATCTCGCCCTCCTTGAGCCGCTGGCGGAAGTAGCCGAGCGAGATGTAGCCCCAGACATCGCGATCGAAGTCGATCAGGATGGTGTTGGCCCGGGCGAGCGCATCGAAGAGCTCGGCCATGTAGTCGTGCGGCTCGATCTGGATGGTGTACGGATTGAACTCGAGCCCCAGCGACTCGACCACCCCGCGCGAGAAGGCCTCCCAGTCGATTTCCGGGGCGGCGGCGGCGTGGGCGTTGTAGTTGCCCACCGCGCCGTTGAGCTTGGCGCGGATGCGCACGGCCGCGAGCCCTTCGGCGGCGCGCTCGAGGCGCACCAGCACATTGGCCATTTCCTTGCCGAGGGTGGTGGGCGACGCGGTCTGGCCGTGGGTGCGCGAGAGCATGGGCAGGCCCGCATGCTCGTGCGCCAGCGCTCGCAGGCGGGCGGCGAGCGCGGCCAGGGCGGGCAGGATCACCTCGTCCCGCGCGGCGCGCAGCATCAGCGCGTGCGAGGTGTTGTTGATGTCCTCCGACGTGCAGGCGAAATGGATGAACTCGCTCGCCGCGGCGAGTTCGGGATGCGCCGCCACCGTCTCGCGCAGGAAGTACTCGACCGCCTTGACGTCATGGTTGGTGACCCGCTCGATCGCCTTGATGCGGGCCGCCTCGGCATCGCCGAAGCGCTCGACCACCGCCCGCAGGGTGGCCCGGCCGGCCGGCGAGATCGGCGCGAAACCGGCGATGCCGGCGTCGGACAGGGCGATCAGCCATTCGACCTCGACGCGGGTGCGCTCGCGCATGAAGGCCGCCTCGGAGGCGAAGGCGCGCAGGGCCGCGACCTTGCCGGCATAGCGGCCATCGAGCGGCGACAGCGCGTTGAGTTCGAAGGACTGGGCGGCGGGGACGGTCATCGGCCTGGCGAAGGGGAGCAACAGGCGAATGCTAGCACCGCGGGCATGCTCCCGAATCCGAAGCCGGCTCAGGTACGGGGGCTGAAGCTGTCGGGGCGGGCCATGGACCAGAACACCCGGTAGATCGCCGGCTCGGCCTCGGCATCGAGCAGCTCGCCCGGTTGCAGCTGCGGATAGACCGTGGCATAGGAATGCACCTCGCCGCTGCTCTGGCGCTGGATGATGTGCATCGGCTCGAGCTGGGAGGGATGGCTGAGGCCGGCCGCCGCCACGAGCTCGGCGAGGGACTTCAGGGTATTGCGATGGAAATTGAGCACCCGGATCGACTTGTCGTCCGGGTCGAGCGCCTTCTGGCGCTGCAGGTCCTGGGTGGCGACGCCGGTGGGGCACCGCCCGGTATGGCAGGTCTGCGCCTGGATGCAGCCGACGGCGAACATGAAGCCGCGGCCGCTGTTGCACCAGTCGGCGCCCAGCGCCATGGCGCGGGCGATATCGAAGGCGCTGATGATCTTCCCGGCGGCGCCGATGCGGATGCGATCGCGCAGGTTGAGCCCGACCAGGGTGTTGTGGACCAGCACCAGCGCATCGCGCATCGGCGTGCCGATACGGTCGATGAACTCGGCCGGCGCCGCGCCGGTGCCGCCCTCCTTGCCGTCGACCACGATGAAGTCGGGCGTGATGCCGGTGGCGATCATGGCCTTGGCGATGGCGAACCATTCCCAGGGGTGGCCGAGCGCGAACTTGAAGCCGACCGGCTTGCCGCCCGACAGGGCCCGCAGCCTGTCGATGAACTGCAGCATCTCGATCGGCGTGGAGAAGGCCGAATGGCTCGAGGGCGATATGCAGTCGGACCAGGCGGTGATCCCGCGCGCCTCGGCGATCTCCTCGGTGACCTTGGGCGCCGGGAGCATCCCGCCATGGCCGGGCTTGGCGCCCTGCGAGAGCTTGATCTCGATCATCCTGACCTGGTCGCTCGTCGCGTTGGCAACGAAGCGTTCCTCGTCGAAGCGCCCCTCGGCATCGCGGCAGCCGAAATAGCCGCTGCCGATCTCCCAGATGAGGTCGCCGCCGAACTCGCGGTGGTAGCGCGATATCGAGCCCTCGCCCGTGTCGTGGGCGAAATGCCCGAGCATGGCGCCGCGGTTCAGGGCGCGGATCGCGTTGGCCGACAGGGAGCCGAAGCTCATCGCCGAGATGTTGAACACCGAGGCCGAATAGGGCTGCGTGCACGAGGTCGCCGATTCGCTCTCCTGGGCCACCGCCCCCACCGGCACCCGGAAGTCGTGGGATCCCACCTTGGCGGGCGCCGCCGAGTGGTTGAGCCACTCGTAGCCTGACTTGTAGACATCGAAATGGGTGCCGAAGGGCCGGGAGTCCATCTGCTGCTTGGCGCGCTGGTAGACGATGGCCCGCTGCTGGCGCGAGAAGGGAATGGCGTCGGTGTCGGACTCGAAGAAGTACTGGCGCAGTTCGGGCCGGATGGTCTCCAGCAGGAAGCGCAGGTGACCGATGATCGGGTAGTTGCGCAGCACCGAATGGCGCCGCTGCACCACGTCATGGACGCCGACGGCCGCGAACAGCAGCGCGAGCAGCGGCCAGAACCAGCCGATCTCGCCCCCGATCCACAGCCCGGTGAGCACGATGGCGAAGAACACCGCGAGCACGAAGCTCGTGTAGCGCACCAGTGAGCCTGCCGGCATCGTCACGGCGGCCCTCAGCGGGCGGACGTGATGATGCCGCCGCCGAGGCAGACCTCGCCCCGGTAGAGCACCGCGCTCTGGCCCGGGGTCACCGCCCACTGCGCCTCCTGGAAGTCGAGCTCGAAGCCCGCGTCGGTCGGGCGCAGGCGGCAGCGGGCATCGGCCTGCCGGTAGCGGGTCTTGGCGCCGAGCCAGTCGTCGTCCGGCGCCCGGCCGGCGATCCAGCTCGGATCGGTGGCGACCAGGCCGTGGGCCATCAGCAGCGGATGGTCGTGGCCCTGCACGACGACCAGGGTGTTGCTGTCCATCTCCTTGCGGGCCACGTACCAGGGGCGACCATCCCCATGCGCCGCGCCGCCGATCCCGATGCCCTTGCGCTGGCCCAGCGTGTAGAAGGACAGGCCGACATGCTCGCCGATGCGGCGGCCGGCTGGGCAGGTAGCGGTTGAGGAAATCTCGGAAGGGGCGCTCGCCGATGAAGCAGATCCCGGTCGAGTCCTTCTTGGCCGCGTTCGACAGGCCGAGCTCCGCCGCGATGGCGCGCACCTCCTGCTTGCGCAGGTGGCCGAGCGGGAACATCGCCCGGGCGAGCTGCGCCTGGGTGAGCCGATGCAGGAAATAGCTCTGGTCCTTGGCGGCATCGACGCCGCGCAACAGCTCGAAGCCGTGGTCGCCCTGGCGGATGCGGGCGTAGTGCCCCGTGGCGATGTGCTCGGCGCCCAGTTCGAGCGCATGGTCCAGGAAGGCCTTGAACTTGATCTCGGCGTTGCAGAGCACGTCCGGGTTGGGCGTGCGCCCGGCGGAATACTCCCGGAGGAACTCGGCGAACACCCGCTCGCGATACTCCTCGGCGAAGTTGACCGCCTCGATGTCGATCTCCAGGCGGTCGGCGACACTGGCCGCATCGATCAGGTCCTGGCGGGTCGAGCAGTACTCGTCGTCGTCATCGTCCTCCCAGTTCTTCATGAACAGGCCGATGACCTCGTAGCCCTGCTGCTTGAGCAGCCAGGCGGCGACCGAGGAATCCACCCCGCCCGACAGGCCGACCACGACCCGGGCGCCGGGTTGCGGCGCCGGCGACAGGCGCGCGCCTTCGAGCCGCGCCAGTTCAAGGGATTCGGAACCAGCCATGCCTACGAGCGCCCCGCCTCGTGCAAGGCGCAACTGCTAAACTTTCGATTCTACTCGAACCGTCCGGCGCGGTTCGTGGACGCTTCGTGCGCACGGCGCCTGCCGGGATTCCGGCGGCGGGTCTCACGGAGTACATTCATGCCGGCGGCCGTGGGGGTCGCCGTCATCGAACGAGGAGAAACCATGCGAATCGGCATTCCGGCCGAAACCCGGGCCGGCGAGACGCGCGTTGCCGCGACAGCCGAAACCGTGAAGAAGTACGTTGCCGCCGGCCATACCGTCACGGTCGAAGCCGGCGCCGGGACGCGCGCCAGCCAGACCGACGCCGCCTATGTCGAGGCCGGCGCCACCATCGGCGATGCGGCCGGCGCGCTGGGCGCCGAGATCGTGCTGTGCGTGCGAACGCCCGAGGCCGCGCGCCTCTCCGCGATGGCGCCCGGCACCGTGCTGGTCGGCATGCTCGATCCCTTCGATCGCGACGGCCTCGCGGCGCTGGCCGCCGGCGGCCTGACCGCCTTCGCGCTCGAGGCCGCCCCGCGCACCACCCGGGCCCAGAGCATGGACGTGCTCTCGAGCCAGGCCAACATCGGCGGCTACAAGGCGGTCCTGCTGGCCGCCACCCAGTACGGCCGCATGATGCCCATGATGATGACGGCCGCCGGCACGATCAAGGCGGCACGCGTCCTCGTGCTGGGCGCCGGCGTCGCCGGGCTGCAGGCGATCGCCACCGCCAAGCGGCTCGGTGCGGTGGTCGAGGCCTCCGACGTGCGCCCCGCGGTGAAGGAGCAGATCGAGTCGCTCGGCGCGAAGTTCGTCGACGTCCCCTTCGAGACCGAGGAGGAACGCGAGGCGGCCGAAGGCGTCGGTGGCTACGCCCGGCCGATGCCGGCCGCATGGATGGCGCGTCAGGCCAAGGCCGTGGCCGAGCGCCTGCGCCAGGCGGACATCGTCATCAGCACGGCGCTGATCCCGGGCCGGCCGGCGCCCAGGCTCATCACCGCCGAGATGGTCGCGAGCATGAAGCCCGGCAGCGTGATCCTCGACATGGCGGTCGAGCGCGGCGGCAACTGCGAGCTCTCCGAGGTCGACCGGATCGTGGTGGCCCACCACGTCACCATCATCGGCATCCCGAACCTGCCGGCCACCGTGCCGGCCGATTCCTCCGCGCTCTACGCGCGCAACGTCCTCGACTTCCTGAAGCTGGTCATCGACCAGGAAGGCAAGTTCCGGATCGACCCCGAGGACGACATCGTCCAGGCCTGCCTCGTCACCCACGAGGGCAAGGTCCTGCGCGAAGCCTGAGGCGCGAGCCCGTCCCATTCCCCGAGCCCACCGGAAGCGGAAACATGGAAGCCATCAGTCCCACCGTCATCAACCTGATCATCTTCGTGCTGGCGATCTACGTCGGCTACCACGTCGTGTGGAATGTCACGCCGGCCCTGCATACGCCCCTGATGGCGGTGACCAACGCCATCTCGGCGATCGTCATCGTCGGCGCCATGCTCGCCGCGGCGCTCACCGAAACCGG
Source organism: Burkholderiaceae bacterium (assembly GCA_036724585.1). Taxonomy (GTDB): domain Bacteria; phylum Pseudomonadota; class Gammaproteobacteria; order Burkholderiales; family Burkholderiaceae_E; genus JAMLIN01. The sequence continues at coordinate 5,312 of DAIMFM010000210.1, forward strand.
CCTGGGCAAGGCGATGGGGGTGCTCGCCGTCGCGCTGGCC
>DAIMFM010000211.1:0-5337 GCA_036724585.1 Burkholderiaceae bacterium
TGCTGTAGCTGGAGAAGCTGCGGCTGAACACCGCCGTGTCGGTGCCGGTGCCGCCTTTGATCGTGTCGTTGCCGGTGCCGCCGATCAGGACGTCATTGCCCGCGCCGCCCGCGAGGATGTCATGGCCCGAGCCGCCATGGATGCGGTTCGCGCCGGAATTGCCGGTGATGCTGTTGTTCCAGCCATTGCCGGTGCCGCTGAGGTCGGCCGTGCCGGCGAGGATGAGCTTCTCGACGGCGTAGTCCAGCGTGTGGCTGACCGTGCTCTGCACCGTGTCGACGCCGGCCGAATCGGCCTCGACGACCTGGTCGCCGGCGTTGTCGACATAGTAATAGTCGTTGCCCCGGCCGCCGGTCATCACGTCGGCGCCACGCCGGCCATCGATCACGTTCGCCTGCCAGTCGCCGGTCAGCCTGTCATTGCCGTCCGTCCCCACGATGGTCGGTGTCGGACCGGACTGCACCGGTTCGGGCGCAGGCGCGGGCTCCGGAGCGGGAGCCGGCTCGGGCTCCGGGGCCGGAGCGGCGTCGGATTCCGGCGCAGGCTCGGGCGTGCCGGCGACCAGCTGGTGGAGCTTGTCGGAGAACTGCAGGTTCTCGACGTTCTTCACGATGTCGGTACCGTCGGTGCCGCTCCGCGCCTTCACGGTGAAGCTGCCGTCGGCGTTCTTGGTGATGCTGTAGCTGGAGAAGCTGCGGCTGAACACCGCCGTGTCGGTGCCGGTGCCGCCGTCGATCGTGTCGTTGCCGGTGCCGCCGATCAATACGTCGTTGCCCGCCGCGCCGGCGAGGATATCGTGGCCCGAGCCGCCATGAATGCGGTTCGCGCCGGAATTGCCGGTGATGGTGTTGTTCCAGCCGTTGCCGGTCCCGTCGAGGTCGGCCGTGCCGGCGAGGATGAGCTTCTCGACGGCGTAGTCCAGCGTATGGCTGACCGTGCTTCGCACCGTGTCGACGCCGGCCGAATCGCCCTCGACGACCTGATCGCCGGTGTTGTCGACATAGTAGTAGTCGTTGCCCCTGCCGCCGGTCATCACGTCGGCGCCGCGCCGGCCGTCGATCACGTCGGCCCGCCAGTCCCCGGTGAGCCTGTCATTGCCGTCCGTTCCGGTGATCGTCGGGACCGGACCGTTAGCCGAAGAGAGTTCTGTCATTTTCTTCCTCAGTCGGATGCGGAGCTGCCGCCCGCTGCCCGCCCGGCAAACGGACGCTGTTCCTTCTGCGCGCCGTAACCGGCACGGCAGGGTATATGACCTTCAGTCCGCTGGAGGAGCCGGACGTACCGGCGGCATTCCGCGACACATAAGACAGACGTCCTCGGTTTCGTCGGAGACGGCCGAGGACGCGCCACACGCGGATTACGCTCATGAAGTATTTATTAATGGATAGTTAAATCATATAACGCCCTCTCGCCTGAATTCGACCTGAACGAGGGTGATACACAAATAAAGGCGGCGCTGCGTGTGTTATCCCTGTGGCAGCATGGCGCTCTATGACTGTCGATCAACTCGTATTTCAGTAGAATTTTATTAAACTTGCATGGAGCAGACGGCGCCGGGGCGATGGCGAGAGAATCGGACGCTTCGAGGCGGCGCGTTTTGATGGGACCGCGGGCGGAGGCTTGCGCGGCAGTCGGGCGCGGATCACTCGGCCGTGCGTGCGCTCGGGACGGGCTCGCCGCAGAAGAAGCCGCGACCGTTCGTGCCGACATAGACGCGCCCGTGAACCTGGCGATCGCCACGCATGATGTTCGGCTCGTTTCCGACGAGCTGCCGGGCTTTCGCGATCCGGATCCAGCTTCGTCCCGCATCGTCGGATCGGTAGATCCGGTCCGCGTCGTCGCCCTCGAGGCGACCGTACAGGAAGATCGCGGGGAAGCTGCTGCCGGGCGCCGCCTTGCCGAAGCCGAACAGGTAGGCGCGCTCGACGGAAGCGATCGGGACGAAGCTCGCGCCACCGTCCGTGGAGCGAAGAAGGCCGTTCCAGTCCAGGCTGACCCACACCTCGCGTTCTACCCCTGGTGCCGCCTCGACATAGTGATGGGAGGCGTTCGGCAGCGCACCGCCCTGCTTCCAGGAAGCGCCGCCGTCGTCGGACCGATAGAAGCGTCCGGCGGCGTAGAGATAGAAGACATCGCCGTCCACCCGATCCGCTGCCAGCGGATGATTCCAGTGCCAGAACTTCGCGATCGCACCGGCCGGCGCCCCGCGCGAGTCCTGCCACGACCCGCCGCGATCTGCCGAAAACTTGGGCGATTCGCCCACGGGCAATGCGACCAGCCGATCGGGATCACGGGCCGAATACGCGATCTTGGCCGCGGGGCCGTATGGCCAGTCCCCGAAGGGAGTCCATGTCCGGCCGTTGTCGGTCGAATACCCGCCGCCGCCCTTGTCGTTCTTTCCGCCGCTCGTGCCGACACGGACGACGAAGTCCGGATCGGCCTCGAAATAGTCGATGCCCAGCGTCTCCCACAGACCCGCCCCGGAGAAGTTCTCCGCCGGGTAGGACTCGGGATCTGCATGGCGGAAGCCGTTCAGGTCGGCGATGCCGGTCAGGAGCGGCGCGCCCGAAGGCGGGGTCGCGAGTGTGAAGGCGACGGTCTCCTCATGGCCCTGCTCGAAGGTGCGCCAGATCGACGGGCGCGCGGTGATGTCGGGCGTGCGCCAGATGCCGTACCAGTCGGTCATCCAGACCCGCTTCGGGTCCCGCGGATCGATCGCCAGGGCGGAGGTCGATGCCGAGAAGGCGCGGTCCGGCCACCAAGGGACGTTGGGCTCGAGAGCGATGCGCCCGTTCCAGCTGGTGTAGACCGTCCATGTGGACCCGCCATCGGCCGAGCGGTACATGGGAAGGTGATAGGTGTCGCTCCGCTCGGCGACGACAAGCGTCTTCGGATCGGTCGGATCCACCGACAAGCCGCCATACTCGCGCCCCGCTGCGGGCGAGATGTCGGTCCAGGTGACGCCATCATATCTGTGAACGCCGCTGGTCGAGGTGACGAACAGCACGCCGTCGGAACCGACCGCACCTCGGACGGGCTCGTCGGGGCCGCCGATCGATTGCCAGCTCGCCCCGGCATCATCGGAAAGATACAGGCCATCTCCGAATGCGGCTGCATAGATGCGGGACGCACCGGTCATGAGCCCCGGATTGCCGCCGAAGACGACGAAGACAATGCCGATGGCCGGCTTGCCTTGCGTGGGAAATCCGGCGATGCGCGACCAGCTTCGCGCGCGATCCGTGCTGCGCCACAGCCCGTCCTCGCGCGAGCCGAAATAGACGACATTGCCGTCCCGGGGATCGACGGCCAGGCGCTCCCCGGCCCAGCGAAGCCGGCCGGCGCCGTGCATCGTCAGGCGAAGTCCGGTCGCGCTCCAGCTCTTGCCGCGGTCCGTCGACCGGAACACCTCGCCTGGACCGGCCCAGTCGTATTTCCCGGCCGCCATGTAGACGGCGTCGGGATCGGACGGGTCCACGGCGATGCTCTCGATGCCGTAGAAATTGGAGTCGTCGAGCGTGAAATGATCGCTGATCGGACTCCAGTGCCGCCCCTCTTCGTCAGGGGCTTCGCTCCAGCGATAGGCGCCGCCGATGTCCGTTCGGATATAGGCGAGATCGGGCTCCGTGGGGTGCAGGACGATTCCGGTGACGTAGCCGCCGCCGCCGATCGGAATCTGTTTCCAGACATAGTCTTCTTCTGCCGGCGCAGCCGCTGCAGCGGCGCTCCAGAAGAGCCCGGCGGCGATGGCGAGGATGCGCAGAAACCGCGCGCAGCGCCAGGGCGGCGGCCGCGGAGCCGCGCCGCGGCCCGGCCCCCCTCCCCCGGGCGCTGCCGTAGATCTCGACCTGCGCGCTCGGCAAAAACGGCGGATCCGCATCTTGCCGCCCATCTGGTCCCACGGGATGACGAGCTCCGGCGCCGGATCGTAGCGACGCTGGCAACATATTACTGCGCCGCGCCATGATTGCACGGGGCAGGAGGCGGTAATGATTATCTTCTTTGATGACTCCCGGCGATTCCTCTAGACTTCGATAATCTCGATCAAGACGCCCTGCCTGGAGCCGTGCGCCGGCAGGGGGGGAATTTGCAGTCGCAGCTGCAGTCGGACCGGGCTCGATGGCGCCTGTCGCGCCAGGTGCGTGCCCTCATGGTAATCCCGTGGCCAGTCTGGGTCGGAGGAAGTGATGACGCATATCTCGCTTGCGGTATCACTGTTGCTCGCCGTTGCCGCTGCGCTTGCCGGATCGGGGGTGGCCTCGGCCGGGCTGGACGAGGGCAAGGCCGCGCTGGAACGCGGAGACTACGCCACCGCCCTGCACGAGTTGAGCCCCCTGGCCGCGATCGGCGATTCGCGTGCGCAGTTCTATCTGGGGCGCATGAACGAGGACGGAACCGGGGTACCTCAGAACGAGAGCGAGGCCGCCGTCTGGTTCCGCAAGGCGGCCGAGCAGGGCCATACCGGGGCCCAGTACTACCTGGGGCGCCTCTACTACAATGGGCAGGGCGTGTCGCAGGACCTCGCCGAGGCGGCAAGCTGGTACCGCAAGGCCGCCGAGGGCGGCCATGCCGGCGCCCAGTTCTACACCGGGAAATTCCTGTTCGACGGTCTCGTGGCCGAGCGGAACGTCGCGGAGGCGACGCAGTGGTTCAAGAAATCCGCGAAGCAGGGCGATGCGAGGGCGCAGTTCTATCTCGGGCGGATGAACGAGGACGGGATCGGCATGCCGCATGACGGAGCCGAGGCCGCCGTCTGGTTCCGCAAATCGGCCGAACAGGGGCACACGGCGGCACAGCATCATCTCGCCCGCCTCTACGACAATGGCGTCGGCGTGCAGCAGGACTATGCCGAGGCGGCGAGGTGGTACCGGAAGGCCGCCGAGCGCGGCCACGCAGACTCGTGCTATCGGCTGGGCGTGATGTATGCCGCCGGTCAGGGAGTCGACAGGGATTACGTGCAGGCCCACCTCTGGCTGGACCTCGCTTCATTGAAGCTGCAGGGATTCGACGAACGCGACGAGGCGCTGAAGCTGCGCGACGCGTTGTCCGAGAAGATGACCCTGGCGGAGAAGGCGGAGGCCAACCGGCTGGCGCAGACCTGGATCCAGAAGCAGGACGTCCGCTCAGGCGACGATTGAGCCCGGGCAGCGGCTCGGACGGCTGATGCGCCGGCCGTGCTGCCGCGGGGCAGGAGAGCTGGATGGCGCCGAACGTCTCCGTCATAACGCCTTGCCACAACGACGGGCGGTATCTGCAAAGGAACATCGAATCCGTCCGGCAGTCCGGCCCGGACTACGAGCACATCATCGTCGACGACGGGTCGACGGATCCAGGGACCCT
>DAIMFM010000212.1:0-5293 GCA_036724585.1 Burkholderiaceae bacterium
GCAATCACCTGGTTCTACGACGGCGCCGGCGGCGAGTTCGAGTACTGGCCCGACGGGCTCGACGCGCCGTCGCAGGTGGTGGCGCCCCCCTACAGCAACACCAGCGTCATCGCCGACAACGAATACATGTACCACCGCGTCGGTGCCACCGGTTCGCCCGACGAGTACTGGGCGCTCGATTCGATGCCCTACCATGCGCGGCTCGCGCGCGACGCGGCGGGCGACTGGGAGGTGCGCGAGGGCGAACGCGTGATCGCCAGGCTGCCCTACCGCAAGGTCCGCCTCTCGGTATTGTGGAAGGCCTTCTGCTTCGAGACGCGCGCCATGGCCGAGTCCTACGACGACCACAGCCACGACCTCTCGCCGGCCATGGTCACGACGATCTTCTGCGAGGACCTCGCGCGACGCGGCATCGCGTTCCGCGAACCCGAGGAACCGTTCACCGATCCGCAATGGCGTGCCCTGTTGTTCGACGTGTACGGCGCGCCGGACTACCTCGGCTGAGGCGGGGGCATCCATGACAAGCAAGCGCACGGCTGGAGCGGCAGGCAGGCCGGGGTTCCGCAGCCCCGACGCCATCTGCGCTACCGCGACGCTCGCCGCGCGGCTGGGCGAGCCGCGCCTGCGGGTCTTCGACTGCACCACCTGGCTGCTCGCCGATACCGACGACGAACCCTACCGGGTCGCCAGCGCACGGCCGGAGTACCGACAGGGCCACGTCCCGGGCGCTGCCTATCTCGACCTGCAGGCGGAGCTCTCCGACCCGGCGGCGAAGTTCCGCTTCACGATGCCCGATCCCGATGCGCTCGCCGCGGCCTTCGGGCGCAAAGGCATCGGCGAGGACAGCGAGGTGGTGCTCTACAGCCGTGGCAGCCCGCAGTGGGCGGCCCGGGTCTGGTGGATGCTGCGCGCCATCGGCTTCGATCGCGCCGCGATCCTCGACGGTGGCTGGGAGAAATGGGAACGCGAGGGCCGGCCGGTGCGCAAGGGCGACGAGCACTATCCGGCGGCCAGGCTGCGGGCGCGACCCCGTCCGGGGCTGTTCGTCGATTCGGCGGCGGTGCTCGCCGCAATGAATGACGGCAGGACGCGGATCGTCAATGCCCTCGGTCCGCAGGCGCATGCCGGCGAGAGTCGTCGCTACGGTCGCCCCGGGCGGATCACCGGCAGCGTCAACGTGCCGGCCGCGGCACTGCGCGATCCCGACACGCTGGAGCTGCTCTCGCCGCAGGCCGCCAGCGCCGCGTTCGCCGCCGCGGGTGTCGATGTCGAGGCGCCGGCCATCTTCTATTGCGGCGGCGGCATCGCGGCCTCGCTCGGCGCCTTCATGCTCCACCAGCTCGGCAACGATCGCGTCGCGGTATACGACGACTCGCTCAACGAATGGGCGAGCGACCCGGCGCTGCCGATGGAACGCGACTAGCCGCGCCCACATCGGGCGTGTCCGCGCAAGGCGCGGGCCGACGGGCGGCAATCGGACCGACCGAAGGTCGCCCGGACCCGCAAAGTGTTGCCGGTTAACGCCTGCTTACGTTTCGCTGCGAAGAATCCACGAGGATCCTGCCGACAATCCCCTTGTCCACGACAGCCGGCCCGACGCCGGACGGTGGCCCAGTGGCACGCAGGAGACCCGCATGAAACGCTTCGCACCCTTCCTCATCGCGGCCGGCATGCTTGCGGCGATCGCGTCCCAACCGGCGGTTGCGGCGGGGTCGATATCGATCGAGATCGCCCAGCCCGGCGTCTATGGCCGCGTGGTCGTCGGTGACACGCGTCCGGCGGTGATCTATGCCGAGCCCGTGATCGTGGCGCCCGCGCGCTATGCCCCGGTACGGCGTCCCATCTACCTCTACGTCCCGCCGGGCCACCAGAAGAACTGGCGCAAGCACTGCCATCGCTACGAAGCCTGCGGCCAGCCGGTGTACTTCGTGCAGGACAGCTGGGTGCGCGAGCGCCATGCACGGCACCACGGCCATCGCCATGCCCATCCGCATCGCCAGGTGCGCCATGACGATCGTCGCCGTGCCGAGCCGCCGCGCAAGGGACGGCACGACCATCGCCATGATGACCGGCGCGGCGGACGCGGGAACCGATGAGCGTCGACGCCGGGCGAGCGGTGGTGCGTGCCGACTCCGCCGGTTGGCCCCGCTTCGGCCCGCTCAGCCTTCGAGCCCCGAGACCCGGGCGGCGATGCGCCGCTGCGCCGCGGGCAGCCGGCCGGCCAGGCGCAGCCCGGCATTGCGCAGCCGGATCGCCATCGGCCGGCGCTCCTGGGCGATGCCGAGCAGCCGCTCGCTGAAGCCGATCCAGTCGCGCCCCGGGGGGCGGCGCTCGTCGGTATAGCCGGCGAGCTCGCCGGACTCGAAGCGCGCGACGAAGGCCACGGCGTCCTCGATCCCGAGGTTCATCCCGCGCGCGCCGATGGGTGAATGGACATGGGCGGCGTCGCCGCCGATGTAGACGGAGCCGGCCTGGTAGGAGGTGCTCTGGCGCACGGGCAGCTCGAACACGTCGCGCCGCAGGACCTCTTCGCGGCTGCGCGACCCGCCGACCCGGGCGAGCGCGTCCTCGGTATTGGAGACGGCGCGCCAGCGCTGCTCGCCGATCGGGATGATGAAGCCGATGTCGCCGTTGTCGTGCAGGAAGGCATGCCCGGAATCGGGATCGAAGGGCCAGCCCTCGAGCACGGCATCGGCGATGCTCCAGCGACGCTGGTGCTGGTAGCCCTCGAAACGCAGCCCGGCCTGCTCGCGGACCCGACTGTGGATGCCGTCGGCGCCGAACACCCAGCCGAAGCGCATGATGGCGCGCCCCTCGGGTCCGTCGATCTCGACCAGCACGGCGTCGCCCGCCTGGCGCAGCCCGGTGAGCTCGGTGTGCCGCTGCACTTCGACGCCGAAACCGGCCAGCACATCGGCCATGACCATCTCGGTCTCGTGCTGCGGCAGCGAGAGCAGGAAGGGGAAACGATGGCGCAGGCCGCCGAAGCCGAGCGCGGCGAGTTCGCGTCCGCGATGGTGGAAGCGGATGTGCCGGATCCGCCGTCCGCGCGCCAGCAGTCGCTCGGTGACGCCCGCGGGCTCGAGCAGGTCGAGGGTGTGCGCCGCGATGCCCACCGCCTTGGACAGGGGCGTCGGTCCGTCGTTGCGGTCGATGATGCTCACTCGTTCGCCGCGCCGGGCGAGTTCGATGGCCGCGGCCAGGCCGGTCGGTCCGGCGCCGACGACGAGAACGCCGGGATCGATTCGGATGGTCATCGGCGCCATTCTCTTCCGGGGTGGCCCGGCCGGGCGGTCCATGCCCATGCCGGCGGCCGGTGTATCCTGCCACGGCTGTGCCGGGCGGTCGGCCGCACGTACAATTGCCCGGACGGACCGCCGCCGGCCCGCCCGGCGCCCCAACCGCCGCCGGCCTTCCCGGCCGGCGAAAGCTTCCTGCATGCAATGAGCGACACCCGGAAACATCCCCAACGCGAGAAGCTCGAGCCCCCGGTCGCCGGCGCCCGCGTGCTGCTGCATTCCTGCTGCGCGCCTTGCTCCGGCGAGGTCATGGAGGCGATGCTCGATTCGGGCATCGACTACTCGATCTTCTTCTACAACCCGAACATCCACCCGCGCGCCGAGTACGAGATCCGCAAGCGCGAGAACATCGAGTTCGCGGACAAGCACGGCATCGAGTTCATCGATGCCGACTACGACAAGGACGAGTGGTTCGCCCGGGCGCGCGGCATGGAGCACGAGCCCGAACGCGGGATTCGCTGCACGATGTGCTTCGACATGCGCTTCGAGCGCACCGCGCTCTACGCCCATGAACACGGCTTCCCGGTGATCACCAGTTCGCTGGGCATCTCGCGCTGGAAGAACATGGCGCAGATCAACGACTGCGGCGTGCGGGCGGCCGCGCACTATCCCGGCCTGGTGTACTGGGAGTACAACTGGCGCAAGAAGGGCGGCTCGGAGCGCATGATCGAGATCAGCAAGCGCGAGCAGTTCTACCAGCAGGAGTACTGCGGTTGCGTCTATTCGCTGCGTGACACCAATGCCCATCGCGCGGCCAACGGCCGTGCGCCGATCCGGATCGGCGTGAAGTACTACGGCCGATGATCGTCGTCCACCACCTCGAGAATTCCCGCTCGCAGCGGGTGCTGTGGCTGCTCGAGGAGCTCGCCCTGCCGTACCGGATCGAACACTACAAGCGCGACCCCGCGACCATGATGGCGCCGCCACAGCTCCAGGCCATCCACCCGCTGGGCAAGTCGCCGGTCATCACCGACAGGGACACGGTGGTCGCGGAATCGGGCGCCATCATCGAGTACATCGTCGCGCGCCATGGCGAGGGGCGGCTGCGTCCGGCCGAAGGATCGCCGGAGCGGCTGCGCTATACCTACTGGCTGCACTTCGCCGAAGGCAGCGCGATGCCGCCGCTGCTCATGAAGCTCGTGGCCGACTCGATCGAACGCCGCTCGCCCTGGATCGTGCGTCCGGTCGCGGCCGGCATCGCCGGCAAGATGCGGGCGATGCTCGTGATGCCCAACCTCGAGCGGCAGTACGCCTTCATGGAGGCCGAACTGCGCGAGCGGCCGTGGTTCGCCGGGCCGGACTTCAGCGCGGCCGACATCCAGATGAGCTTCCCGCTCGAAGCGGCGGCGGCCCGGGGCGGGCTCGATGCCCGCTTCCCGAAGCTGCAGGAATTCCTCGAGCGGATCCACGCCCGGCCCGCCTACGCGCGGGCCATCGAGAAGGGCGGGCCCTTCCGGCTGGCCGCCTGAGCCGCCGGCGCGGCAGGGCCGGACAGCCCCGGAAAGGCCCGGAGGGCTCGCTCAGGCCGCTTCGTCGGCCTGGATGTCCGCCGCCGACAGCCGGAACCTGGCAACCAGGCGAGCGAGTTGTTCGGCCTGCTCGGACAGCGAGGCCGAGGCCGCCGCCGATTCCTCCGCCAGCGCGGCGTTCTGCTGGACGTCGCGATCGAGCTGCGAGACCGACTGGTTCGTCTGGTCGATGTCGCCGCGCTGCTGGTCCGCCTCGCGGGCGATCGCGTCGATCATCGCCGAGACGCTCTGCACAGAATCCATGATCTCGGTGGTGGTGCTGCCGGCCAGTCCCACCTGCGAAGTACCGGTCTGGACCTTCGAGAGCGACGCCTCGATCAGCGTCTTGATCTCGCGCGCCGCGCCGGCGCTGCGCCCCGCCAGGGCGCGCACCTCGCTCGCGACGACCGCGAAGCCGCGGCCCTGCTCGCCGGCGCGGGCGGCCTCCACCGCGGCGTTGAGCGCGAGGATATTGGTCTGGAAGGC
>DAIMFM010000213.1:0-5282 GCA_036724585.1 Burkholderiaceae bacterium
TGCCCTCGTACTCGACCGCGCAGTTCTTGGCGAGGATGGTGATGCCGCGCTCGCGTTCCAGGTCGCCGCTGTCCATGACGCGCTCGGTGACCTGCTGGTTGGCCCGGAAGGTTCCGGCCTGGCGCAGCAACTGGTCGACGAGGCTGGTCTTGCCGTGGTCGACGTGCGCGATGATGGCGATGTTCCGGATGGCAGTACTCATTTGGAAGGGTTCCCAGGTGTCGTGGTGGGAAGGGATTCGAAGTGGCCGCCGCCGGGGGCGGCGCGGGGGGCGGGAGCGGCCGCCGCCACCAGGCGGACCGGCGCGAGGACGCCGTCCTCGATGCGCGCGACCCCGAGGAGGCCGTCCGGGCCATAGACCCTGGCCCTGGCCGTCGACGTGCCCGCCGGCATGTCGGGCAGCGCCGAGCCGGGCATGCGCAGGCGCTGGCCGTGGCCGAACCGATCGGCCTCGGCGGCGCCGAGACGGATCGCGGGCAGGTCGCCCAGCAGCGAGTCCATCGGCGCGAGGCGCGCCGCGGCCGAGCGCTCGTCGAGCGCAACCAGTTCGTCCAGCGTGATGGCGTCCGCGATGTCCAGCGCGCCCACGCGCTCGCGACGCAGCGCCGAGAGGTGGGCGCCGCAGCCGAGCGCATCGCCGATGTCCTCGGCCAGCACCCGGACGTAGGTGCCCTTGCTGCAGGCCACGCGGATGCGCAGCCGCTCGCCGTCGAAGCCGAGGGGCTCGATCCGGTGGATGCGCACGCGCCGTGCCGGCCGCTCGAGGACCTGTCCGGCGCGGGCGTATTCGTAGAGTGGCCTGCCGTCGCGCTTGAGCGCCGAATGCATCGGTGGCACCTGGTCTATCTCGCCGACGAAACCCTCGAGGACTGCCATGCAGCGCTGCATGTCGATGCCGGCGAGCCGCTCGCGCCGGTCGGCACGGATCTCGCCCTCGGCGTCCCCGGTGGTGGTCGCGAGCCCCAGCCGGAGTTCGGCCAGGTAGGTCTTGTCGGCATCGAGCAGTCCGTGGGCGAACTTGGTCGCCTCGCCGAAGAGCAGGGGCAGCAGGCCCGACGCGAGCGGGTCGAGCGTCCCGCCATGGCCGGCGCGCGCGCCGCCGAGGGCGCTTCGCGCCCGCATCAGGGCGGCGTTCGACGACAGGCCGCTCGGCTTGTCGAGCAGCAACACCCCATCGTGACGGGCGCGCCGTGCGCGGCGCCCTTTCCCGGTCTGGCTCATCGGTATGCCGGCCCGCGCGGGGCCGTGGTCCTATTCGTCCGCCTGGCGGGCGTTGGCCTCGTCGATCAGGCGGGACATCTGCATGCCACGCTCGGTCGAGCGGTCATGGACGAAGCGCAGCTCGGGCGTCGTATGGATACGGACGCGACGCCCCAGCTGCGATCGGAGGAAGCCCGCGGCGTGCCGCAGGCCATCGAGGGTGCTGGCGACCGTTTCGTCGTCGTCGGGCAGCACGGTGAAATACACGCGGGCAACGGCGTAGTCGGGCGTGAGCTCCACGCCGGTGAGGGTCACGAGGCCGACGCGCGGGTCCTTGACCTCCGAACGGACCAGCTCGGCAAGCTCCTGGTGAACCTGCTCCATGACCCGCACGCCCCTGGGGGTCCGGGCGATCCGGTGTCGTCCCATATCGTGGCGCATACGCTCCGAGCGCTGGCTCAGAGCGTACGCGCGACCTCCGTGACCTCGAAGACCTCGAGCTGGTCGCCGACCTTGATGTCGTCGTAGCCCTTCAGGGACAGGCCGCACTCGAAGCCTTCCTTGACCTCGCGGACGTCGTCCTTGAAGCGCTTGAGGGAATCGAGCTCGCCCGACCAGATGACGGTGTTGTCGCGCAGCAGGCGCACGTTCGCGCCGCGACGCACCGCACCCTCGAGGACCATGCAGCCGGCGACGTTGCCGACCTTCGAGACCCGGAAGATCTCCCGGATCTCGACCAGGCCGATCGTCTGCTCCTTCTTCTCGGGCGACAGAAGCCCGCCCATCGCCGCCTTCACGTCGTCGACGGCGTCGTAGATGATGTTGTAGTAGCGGATCTCGACCCCGTTGGTCTCGGCGATTCGCCTGGCCTGCTGGTCCGCGCGCACGTTGAAGCCGATCAAGACGGCACCGGAAGCCGCCGCCAGGTTGACGTCGGATTCGTTGATGCCACCCACCGCCTGGTGGATGATCTGCACCTTCACCTCGTCGGTCTCGAGCTTCTGGAGCGCGTGCGAAAGCGCCTCCTGGGAACCCTGCACGTCCGCCTTGATGATCAGCGACAGCGTCTTGTTGGCGTCGCCATCGGCCATCTTCTCGAAGATGTTCTCGAGCTTGGCGGCCTGCTGGCGGGCCAGCTTGACGTCGCGGAACTTGCCCTGGCGGAACAGCGCGATCTCCCGGGCCCGGCGTTCGTCGCCCAGCACGATGACATCCTCGCCGGCGCCCGGCACATCGGCCAGGCCCTGGATCTCCACCGGGATCGACGGCCCCGCCGACTGGATCTGGCGGCCGGTCTCGTCGAGCATCGCCCGCACCCGCCCGAAGGAGGCACCCGCCAGGACGACGTCGCCCTTCTGCAGCGTTCCGGACGTGACCAGGATGGTCGCGACCGGACCCCGGCCCTTGTCGAGCCGTGCCTCGATCACCAGGCCCTTGGCGGCGCCTTCGGCGGGCGCCTTGAGTTCCAGGACCTCGGCCTGCAGCAGGACGTTCTCGAGCAGGTCGTCGACGCCCGCGCCGGTCTTGGCCGAAACCGGCACGACCGGGACGTCGCCGCCGTACTCCTCGGGAATGACCTCGTGGGCCACGAGCTCCTGCTTGACCCGCTCGGGATTCGCCTCCGGCTTGTCCATCTTGTTGAGCGCCACCACCAGCGGCACCTCGCCGGCGCGCGCATGGGCGATCGCCTCGGCCGTCTGCGGCATGACGCCGTCGTCGGCCGCGACCACGAGGATCACGATGTCGGTGGCCTTCGCGCCCCGCGCCCGCATGGCCGTGAAGGCCTCGTGGCCCGGGGTGTCGAGGAAGGTGACGACACCGCGGGGCGTCTCGACGTGATAGGCGCCGATGTGCTGGGTGATGCCCCCCGCCTCGCCGGCGGCGACCTTCGCGGTCCGGATGTAGTCGAGCAGCGAGGTCTTGCCGTGGTCGACGTGACCCATCACGGTGACCACCGGCGGGCGAGGCGTGGCTTCGACCTCGGCCGCGTCGGCATCGCTCTCCACGAGCATGGCCTCGGGGTCGTCGAGCTTGGCGGCCTGCGCACGGTGCCCCATCTCCTCGACCACGATCATCGCGGTGTCCTGGTCCAGGACCTGGTTGATCGTGACCATCTGGCCGAGCTTCATCAGCGCCTTGATCACCTCGGCCGCCTTCACGGACATCTTGTGGGCGAGATCGGCCACCGAGATGGTCTCCGGGACGAGTACATCGCGCACGATCGGTTCGACCGGCTGGGCCACGGTGGTTTCGCCGCCACGACCCCGGCCCCGGGCATTGCGGCCGCCTCGGCCGCGTCCGCCAGGACCGCCACGACCCGGGCCACCGCGCCAGCCGCCCCGGTCGGCGCCACTGTCGCCACGCGTCTTGAGGCCGCCGCGACGCCGATTGGCCTCTTCGGACCACGTCGAGGACAGCTTTTCGGACTTGACGTGCTTCTTGCCGCCGCTGCGATCCTCGTCCTCGCCGGCCGGCCTGGTCGCGCCTGCGCGGTGCAGGGTTCCCCGGGCGGCGGCATCCTGCGCCGCCGCGGGCGCCGGCTCGGGCGCCGGCGCCGGCTTCGGCTTGGGATTGCGAGCTTCCGTCATGAGGCGGTTGATCTCCGCGACCTCGGCCTCGACGGCGCGGCGCGCCCGCTCCTGCTGTTCGGCTTCCTCGCGGGCCTTGCGGGCGGCTTCGGCCGCGGCATCGGCCTTGGCCTTCGCTTCGGCATCGGCGTCGGCGCCGTCCTCGCCATTGGCGAAGCGCACCCGCTCGCGCTCGGCGTCCTCCGCGCGGCGCGCGGCCTCGGCGGCAGCCTCGGTTTCGCGCTGGCGCTCGAATTCGAGGCGCTCCTGCTTCTCGCGCAGTTCGGCGGCCTGGCGCTCGAGCAGCTCACGCTGGCGACGATCTTCCTCCTGCCGGGCGGCGAGTTCTTCCTTGTCGATCGCGGGCTCGACAGCCTGCGGCTGGGCCTCGGGCGCAGCGCCCGCGCCGTCGCGCTTGACGAAGACCCGCTTCTTGCGGACCTCGACCTGGATGGTGCGCGCCTTGCCGGTGGCATCGGCCTGCTTGATCTCGGAGGTCTGCTTGCGCGTCAGCGTGATCTTGCGCTTGGGTGCCCCTTCGCCGCCATGCGCCTTGCGCAGCGCGAGCAGCAGCTGCTCCTTGTCCGCTTCGCTCAGGCTGTCATCGGGCGAAGACTTGCGAACGCCGGCCGCGCTGAGCTGCTCCAGCAGCACATCGGTCGGCATCTTCAGTTCGGCGGCAAAAGCGGAAACCGTGTTACTCGTCATATCACTCCTTCGCTGGTCCGATCATGGGCGCCCGGGGCGCCGCTGGCGTCCTCGTTCCCCGGGACGCCTCAGGCGTCCTCGTTCTCGAACCAGTGGGCTCGCGCCTTCATGATCAGGTCCTTCGCCTGCTCTTCATCGAGCTCGGCGATCTCCAGCAACTCATCGACGGCCAGTTCGGCGAGATCGTCGCGCGTGAACACCTTGGCATCGGCAAGCCGGGCGGCGAGGTCCCGGTCCATGCCTTCGAGCGCAAGCAGATCCTCGGCCGTCGTGCCGATCCGCTCCTCGTTTGCAATGGCCTCCGTCAGGAGGATGTTGCGAGCCCGCGTCCGCAGTTCGTTGACGGTCTCGGCATCGAAGGCCTCGATCTCCTCGAACTCGTTCGCCGGCACATAGGCGACTTCCTCGAGGTTGGTGAAGCCCTCGTCGACCAGGATCTGGGCCACCTCCTCGTCGACGTCGAGCTTGTGCATGAACAGCTGCATCGTCTCGGTACGTTCGCGATCGAGCTTCTCGGCCGATTCCTCGGCGGTCATGATGTTGATCTGCCAGCCGGTCAGTTCGGAGGCCAGGCGCACGTTGCGCCCGCCGGTCCCGATCGCGAGCGCGAGGTTGTCCTCGTCGACGACCACGTCCATGCTGCGGGCATCCTCGTCGACCACGATCGACGAAACGTTCGCCGGCGCCAGCGCGCCGATCACGAACTGGGCCGGGTCGTCGGACCACAGGACGATGTCGACCCGCTCGCCGGCGAGTTCGCCCGTGACCGCCTGTACCCGCGACCCGCGCACCCCGACGCAAGTCCCG
>DAIMFM010000214.1:0-286 GCA_036724585.1 Burkholderiaceae bacterium
GCCGAGCGAGATCTTCGGCTGGAACACCATGTGCAGCTCGCGCCGCTCCAGCGCCATGCGCAGGTCGGCCTGCACCGCCAGCTGCCGTTCGCGCTCGGTCTCGAAGGCGGGGTCGAAGATGGCCACCCCGCCCAGCTCGGCGGCCGCGCCCACGAGCGCGTAGTCGGCCGACTGCATCAGGTCGGGGATGGTGGCGCCGTGGACGGGATAGCCCGCGACCCCCACCCGCACCGCGATGCCGAGCGTCTGGCCGAGCTCGCCGCCCGGGCCCGGCTCGATGCCGGCC
>DAIMFM010000214.1:431-5259 GCA_036724585.1 Burkholderiaceae bacterium
AGGCTCGCCTTGCGCTCCTTGGCGCGGACCCAGGCGAGCATCGCGCCGCCACGCTCGTCGAACAGCACCCGGGTCGGCAGGCGCGTCACCGGGTCGCGGTATGCGGCCTGGCGGATCCGCTGCTCGCGCTGGTGGACCGCCTCGTGCATCGTGTTGAAGGTGTTCGACAGCTGCGCGAGCTCGTCGCGCCCGGCCCGCACCACGGGCTGGTACTGCCCTCGCCCTGCGATGAGCTCGCGCGCTGCGCGGTCGAGGGCCAGGATGCCCTTGCGCACCGAGGTCGCCGCGACGCCGATGGCGACGATCCCGCCCAGCCCGAGTGCACCGAGGGCGATCGCCAGGACCAGGCGGTATTCATCGAGCATCGTGCCGGCACCGATATCGCGGTTCGCGATCGCTCCGACCAGCGCCACGTCGTCGAGCGATTCGAGCCTGACCAGGCGGATCGAGTCCGCATCGTCACCGGTATCGGTGGCGCGCCGCCGGGCATCGACCGAACCCGCGGCATCGTAGAGCCTCTCGTGATAGCCGGCCGTGGTGTCGGAGCCCAGCTTCGCGAGGGGGCCGCCTGCGGCGCGTACGCCGGCCAGCGCGATCTCGACCTGGGCCGAATCCGCCAGGCGCCGCGCCAGGCGCGAGTCCACCGACAGCTCGAGGACGCCGGCCGCATTCGTGCCGGGCACGCCGACCACCTCGATCCAGGCCGCCCGTTGTCCGTCGAAGACGAGACCCGCCGCCCGCCCGGCATTGCGCGCGGTGACGAGCAGCGGCTCGAGTCCCGGCGCCTTCCGGAAGTTCATGCTTTCGCCCTCCTCCACGACGGAGCCACCCTGTGCGGGCAGGACCCAGCCGCGCGAAGCGCCCGAGGCATGGACGGCGCGCTCGAGCCATTGGGCCGATACCGCCGCGCTCGGCGCCTGCACTGCGCGCTCCAGGAGAGGGTCCGTCACGGCGAGGTCGCGCAGCGCCCGGGTCCACTCGCGTCGCAGGCCGGTTTCCGCCGCCTCGCGCCGCTCCTTCCAGACGGCGGCCCCCGCCGACTCGAGGGCGAGGTACGGCAACAGGAAGGCGACGACCGCCATCGCGGCCGCGAGGATGGTGACCAGCGCCACAAGGCGAGCACGCAGGGACATCTCGGGACAGGACCTCCGCAGGCTGGCCGGGCCTTGGTCAGGCGCCGGCCTTGGACATATCGGCGAATGATGCGCCTGCCACCAGCAGCCAATGGTCGACAGCGGACGGACGGCGGCTGCCGATCCACTGGCGGCGCACGCCATGGGCCGCCGGTCGACAGGCGGTAAGCTTGGCTTCCCGTCCCACCGGACCCATGACGATGGATCGCTTCAAGCAGATCGCCACCTTTGCGGCGGTCGCCGCGCGCGGAAGCCTGAGCGCGGCGGCACGTGCCGAGGGCATCTCGCCCGCGGTCGTATCCCGGCGCCTCGACGCCCTCGAGGAGCGCCTCGGCGTCAAGCTGATGCAACGGACCACGCGGCGAGTCACGCTCACCTTCGAGGGCAGCGCGTTCCTGGAGGACTGCCAGCGCATCCTGCGCGACATGCACGATGCCGAAACCTCGGTGAGCCTCGGCGGGGTGAAGGCGAGCGGCCACCTGCGCATCACCGCCCCGGCCGGTTTCGGCCGCCGCCACGTCGCCCCGCTCGTCCCCGGCTTCGTCGCCCAGCATCCCGAGGTCAGCATCGCCCTGCTGCTGTCGGACCGGATCGCCGACATCGTCAACGAAGGCGTCGACCTGGCGATCCGGATCGGCAGCCTGGAGGACTCCAGCCTGGTCGCGGTCAG
Source organism: Burkholderiaceae bacterium (assembly GCA_036724585.1). Classification (GTDB taxonomy): domain Bacteria; phylum Pseudomonadota; class Gammaproteobacteria; order Burkholderiales; family Burkholderiaceae_E; genus JAMLIN01. Next base: position 2,235 of record DAIMFM010000214.1, read on the forward strand.
GCTCGCGGACAACAGCCGCGCCGTCGTCGCCAGTCCCGCCTATCTCGCGCGCCACGGCACGCCGAAGCACCCCGACGAACTCGCCGGGCATCGTTGCCTGACGCTGGGGCCGGAAGCAAACCAGTCCCGGGGCTGGCAGTTCGTCGTCGACGGGGAGCCCTACGCGGTGCGTGGCGGCGGTCCCTTCGAATGCAACGACGGGGCCGTCCTGCACGATTGGGCGCTGGCGGGCGAGGGCCTGGCCTGGCGCTCGCTCTGGGAGATCGGGGACGACCTGCGCGAAGGGCGCCTGGTGACGGTCCTCGACGAGTTCGCCGCGCCCGGGACGGCCATCCATGCCGTCTTCGCGGAGCGTCGGCGGCTTCCCCTGCGGGCCCGCATGTTCATCGACATGCTGAAGAACACCTACGCCAACCCCGGCTACTGGCGCGGCGGCTAGACGGAAAAAGGGCGGTCGATCGACCGCCCTTCGAGGCGGCGCCCTGGGGAGGCGATCAGTTCAGGTGCTTGTTGACCAGCGCCGTCATCTCGAACATCGATACCTGCGGCTTGCCGAACAGCACGCGCAGCTTGTCGTCGGCGTTGATCATCCGCTTGTTCGCGGAGTCCTGCAGGTCGTTCTTCTTGATGTATTCCCAGATCTTCTTGACCACCTCGGTACGGGGCACGGCCTTGTCGCCGATGACCGCCGCCAGCTCGGGGCTGGGGGTCTTGGCCGCCATGAACGCCGCGTTCGGCTTGCGCGCGGGCTTCTTCGCGGCGGCCTTGGCGGCAGGCTTCTTGGCCGCGGCCTTGGCGACGGGCTTGCGGGCCGCGGGCTTCTTGGCCGCGGCCTTCTTCGCGGCGGGCTTGCTCGCGGCCGCCTTCCGGGCGGCCGGCTTCCTGGCCGCGGTCTTCTTGGCAGCGAGCTTCTTCGCGGCGGGCTTCTTGGCCGCGGGCTTCCTGGCGGCTGCCTTCCTGGCCGGCTTGGCGGCGGTCTTGCGGGCCGCCGGCTTGCGGGCTGCCGGCTTCTTCGCGGCGGACTTCTTCGCCGCGGCCTTCCTAGCCGCCGGCTTGGCGGCTACCTTCTTCGCAGCCGGCTTCCTGGCTGCGGTCTTCTTCGCACCCTTGGCAGTCGCCATGGATCATCCTCCTTTGAGTAGTAATGATCGACTCCCGATCACACCGCGAAGAATGACGCGCTTTGTCACCGCCAACAACAGAAATGTGTCGCGCAGGCAAGTCCTCGGCACGCAACGCGCGCAGACTGTTGTATCCGCGATTCAATCCAGCCGGGAACAGCGCTCGCGCGGCGCTTCGCCGGTCGGTTCAGGCGACCTCTGACTCCCTCGAGGCACGCTTGCGCTCGTGCTCCTTGAGCAGGCGCTTGCGCAGGCGGATGCTCCTCGGCGTGACCTCGACGAGCTCGTCGTCGGCGATGAACTCCACCGCCCGCTCCAGGGTCAGTTCGATGGGCGGCGTCAGCATGATGTGGTCGTCCTTGCCGGATGCGCGCACGTTGGTGAGCTTCTTCTCGCGGATCGGGTTGACGACCAGATCGTTGTCCCGATTGTGGATCCCGATCACCATGCCCTCGTACAGCGGGTCATTGGGCTGGACGAACATCCGGCCGCGATCCTGGAGCTTCCACAACGCATAGGCGACCGCCTCCCCATCGTCCTGCGAGACCAGCACCCCGTTGCGCCGCCCCTCGATCTCTCCGGCCCAGGGACCATAGTCATCGAAGACATGGCTGGCGATGCCGGTGCCGCGGGTCATGTTGAGGAACTCGTTGTGGAAGCCGATCAGGCCGCGGGCCGGAACCCGGTACTCGAGGCGGGCGCGGCCCTGGCCATCGGATTCCATGTTCGTCAGCTCGCCCCTGCGCCGGCCCAGCAGTTCCATCACCGGTCCCTGGTGGGCTTCCTCCAGGTCGATCGAGAGGATCTCGTAGGGTTCCTCGCGGCGGCCGTCGACGATCCGGGTCCGCGGCTTCGGGCGCGAGACGGCCAGCTCGTAGCCCTCGCGGCGCATGTTCTCGATCAGGATCGTCAGGTGGAGCTCGCCGCGACCCGACACCACGAAGGTATCGGAATCGGCCGTGAACTCGACGCGCAGGGCGACGTTGCTCTTGAGCTCGCGCTCGAGCCGCTCGCGAAGCTGGCGGCTGGTGACGAACTTGCCTTCGCGGCCGGCCATCGGCGATGTGTTGACGAGGAATTCCATCGTCATCGTGGGTTCGTCGACCCGCAGCACGGGCAGTGCCTCGGGATGCTGGGGGTCGCACAGGGTCGACCCGATGCCGAGTTCCTCGATGCCGTTGATGGCGATGATGTCGCCCGCCCCGGCTTCGTCGACCACCGTGCGCTCGAGCCCGGTGAAGCGCAGGACCTGGTTGACCTTGCCGCTGGCCGGCGCGATACCCGTCTCGGCCGGGTCGCCGTTGAGGATGCTGACGGCCTGCCCGGCGCGTATCCTGCCCCGGCTGATCCGGCCGATGCCGATCTTCCCGACGTAGCTGGAATAGTCGAGCGCCGAGATCTGGAACTGCAGCGGTCCGTCCGGATCGTCGCCTCGGGCGGGAACCTGGGCGAGGATCACGTCGAACAGCGGCCGCATGCTCAGCCCGGCGGCCGCCACCGACGCCGCATCGAGCGTCCCGCCCGGCAGGTCCTCGTGCGACGCGAGGGCGATGCCGTTGATCGCCGATGCGTAGACCACCGGGAAGTCGAGCTGTTCCTCGGTCGCCCCCAGCCTGTCGAACAGGTCGAAGGTCTGGCTGACGACCCAGTCCGGCCGCGCGCCCGGCCGGTCGATCTTGTTGACCACCACGATCGGCTTGAGACCCAGGGCGAGCGCCTTGCGGGTGACGAACCGGGTCTGCGGCATGGGCCCTTCGACCGCGTCGACCAGCAGCAGGACGCCATCGACCATGGACAGCGCCCGCTCGACCTCGCCACCGAAGTCGGCGTGCCCCGGCGTGTCGACGATGTTGATCCGCGTGCCGTCGTATTCGACCGCGCAGTTCTTGGCGAGGATGGTGATG
>DAIMFM010000215.1:0-5225 GCA_036724585.1 Burkholderiaceae bacterium
CGACCGGGGTCCCGGGACGGGCCCGGTCCGACGGCCGGCCCGGGGTGGCCGGCGCACGCGGCCCCGGTGACCCGCTCGATGCGCCCGTCGGCCTCGATGAACCAGGCGCGGGCCTCGGGCCAGTTCGGGAGGATCCCGCGCGCCCGTGCCGGCGCCAGCACCGACAAGGTGGTCGACAGGCCGTCGGCGAGCGTGGCGCGCGGCGCGGCGACGGTGACGCCGGCATGGTGGCTGGCGCTCGCGCCCGGGCGCGGATCGGGCAGGTGGTGCAGCCGGGTCGACGGGCCGAATGGCGTGCCGCTGCCGGCCGAGCTCGCGAGCGCCGGCAGCGCGCCGGGCGCATCGCCGATATCGAGGTCGAACAGCAGGTGTCCGTGCCGCCGTGGATCGGCGATGCTCGCACGCCAGGGTTCGCCGTCGCCGCGCCGCCCCAGGGCCAGCGCCTCGCCGATGTCGACCAGCACGTTGTCGAAGCCCGCGCGGCGCAGGAGATCGCCGACCCGGTCGGTGATGAAGCCTTGCGCGATGCCGTTCAGCGTGATCGCCATGCCCGGCCGGTGCAGCCGGACGAGCCCCGGGTCCAGTTCGACGTGGCGGTGGCCGACGGATTGCAGTGCCCGGCCGATCTGTCTCGCATCCGGACCGGCGGGCGCCGCGCCGGGCCGTGAGAAATGTTCGGCCAGCAGCCGATAGAGTGGCTGCACGGTCGGATCGAAGGCGCCGTCGCTCAGTCGCGCCAGCGAAAGCCCGAACGACAGCAGTTCCACCAACTCCTGGGGCGGCTGCGCGAGCATGCCGGCACGATTGAGCCGGACCAGCGCCGATTGCGGCCGGTACAGGCTGAAGATCGATTCGAGGCGGTCGATCTCCGCGACGCAGGCCTGGATCGTGGCGCGCGCCAGGGCGCGGTCCGGATGGACCAGGGTGAGGGATGCCGGCGCGCCCAGGGCGATGCCCTTCCAGGTGCTGGTCGTGCCGGTCCTGGCCCCGGCACCGGCGAGGGAAGGCATGCCGGCGATCGCGCCGGCCGATGCCGCGATGGCGAGGAAGCGTCGGCGTGTGCCCATGACCGGTACCTCAGTGTCGGTGGCCGTCGTGGCCGTGGTCCTCGCTGTCGCCCTGCTTGCCATGGCCAGCGTGGTCGCCATGGTTCCCGTGGTCCGCATGGTCGCCCGTCGCTGCATCGGCGTCCGCCAGGCCCACGGGGCCGATGACGTAGTCGTCCGGAATCTCGGCGAGCCGCAGGATGCGTCCGCCATGCTCCCGGACATAGGCATCGGCGGCGGCCTGCTCGGAGAACGGTACCGCTTCGGGCGCGCCCATGCCACCCACCCGGTCGCTCTCGATCACGAGCAGCGCGTCGTCCAGGCGGATCCAGGTGCCCGCCTCGGGCTGGTCCCATTGCCGTGAGCGCCCCATGTCGTTCACATAGACCGCGGTGACATCCTGCGCTTCCTCGGGCAGGCGCAGGAAGGCGATGGTGTCGCGCACCGAGGTGAACCACAGCGGTTCGTCGCGGCTCGCCAGGTGGATCTGCCCCTTCGGGCCGGCGTGCTCGGAGAGCAGCATCCCGCAATAGTGGCCCGTGGCCTCGACCGGCGCCTCGGCCGCCGGCGGCGGCGGGGCGGGTGGCGCGTCGCTCCTGCATGCCGACAGGCCGGCGCCTGCGAGCGCGAGCACGAAGATCGATGCGGCGAAACCTCGGAACCTCAAGCGGACCTCCTTGTCAGACGGACCTTCTGCGAAAGGCGATGACGGCGAGCGCGAGCGGGACCAGCACCCAGGCCGCGAGCGCCCCCAGGAACACCGGCACGGGCAGCGCGGCCGCGTCCCCGGGGCCCGCCATGCCACTGTAGATGGATGTGCTCTCGGTCGCCGTCATGTTGAACAACCTGTAGACGTCGGTGGGATTGAGCAGCAGCAGGATGTTGAGCCCGGTCTCGCCGACGATGCGACCCTGGTCGGCGACGAGCATGCCCAGTACCGCCGTATCGTAGATCAGGACGAAGAACAGCCAGGCGCCCACCGCCAGGCCCGCCGCGGTTGCCCGTTCGCGCACGACGGTGCTCGCGAGGCAGCCGATCGCCACGAAGCTCGCGCCCAGCATGATGGAGGTGAGCACCATGGCCGCGAACGCGCCGACCGAGCCCGAGTCGGCTTCGCCGCGCAGCCACAGCGCGACGGCGGCAACCCCATAGCCGACGATCGTGGCAAAGGCGAGGATCGCGGTCTGGCCGAGCACCTTGCCGAGCACGACCTGCCAGCGCGCGACCGGATAGGACAGCAGCAATACCAGCGTGCCGCGCTCCTGCTCGCCCACGATCGAATCGAAGGACAGCAGCAGGGCGATCAGCGGCAGCAGGAAGATCGTCAGGCTCGCGAGGCTGACCACGATGATCGCGAGCGAATCCGCCTTGACCTCGCCGGTCGGCGCGCTGCCGAGCAGGACCAGGGAAAGCGACAGGGCGCCGAGCACCAGCGTGGTGGCGATGACCCAGCGATTGCGCAGGCCGATCCGGATCTCCTGCAGGGCCAGCAGCCATACGTTCATGCCGCCTCCCCGATGGATTCGACGAGGCGACGGTACACCTGCGCGAGGCCGACTTCCTCGATCTCCAGGTCGGTCACGACCCCCTCCATGGCGAGCAGGGTGCGCAGCAGCGCCATCTTGTCCGTGGCCGGCGCGAGGAGTTCCAGCGACTCGTCGTCCCGGCGGATGCAGCGCACCCCGGCCGGCAGGCGCTCCAGCACTTCGCCGGTGCGACAGCGCTGGACCCGCAGGCGCAGGGTGAGCTCGGCCTGTGCGCCGCGGCGCAGCTCGTCGAGGCTGCCGGCCGCCACCAGGGCGCCACGGTGCATGATCGCGATGCGATCGACATGGCGTTCGATCTCGGCCAGCGCATGCGTGGAGACGAGGACCGTCGCGCCGGCGTCGCGCAGGCGGTCGATGAGGTCGAAGACATCGGCCCGCGACGCCGGGTCCAGGCCGCTGGTCGGCTCGTCGAGCAGCAGCAGGCGCGGTTCGCCGATCAGGGCCTGGGCGATCCCCAGGCGCTGGCGCATGCCCTTGGAATAGGTCGAGATCCGCCGGTCGGCAGCATGCGCGATGCCGACCTGGTCGAGGAGCTCGGCGTTGCGCGTCGACGGCTGGCGCTTGAGGCCGGCGTAGAAGGCCATCAGCTCGGTGCCGGTCATCGCGCCATGGAAGGCGACGTTCTCGGGCAGGAAGCCGAGCGTCCGGCGCGCGAGGGCGCCCTGGCTGCCGGCGGGGTCGGCGCCGGCGACGCGGACTTCGCCGCTGTCGGGGCGGATCAGGCCGAGCAGCAGCTTGATCAGCGTGGTCTTGCCGGCGCCGTTGTGGCCCACGAGCGCCGTGGCCACGCCGGGGCGCAGCGCAAGGTCGATGTCGCGCACGGCGACGATCTCGCCGTAGCGCCGGGTCACCCCGCTCCAGCGGGCGATCGGCTCCATCAGTGGTTCCGGCCGAGGTCGATCGGCTCGGCGCTGCTCGTGTGGGGCCGGTCGGGCGGCGGCAGGGTCGAAGGCGGTGGAATCCGCGGCGGCCGCATCAAGGGGGCGCTGTCGGCGACACCGCCCGGATGGATCGCCGGGAAGCGGGCCTGCGCCCACCGGATGGCGCCGACGGCCGGGCTGTTGGCGAGAAGCTTCGCCGCCGGCAGCGTCCAGAGGATGTCGTCCATCACGCTGTTGGGCCGGTAGGGGCGGTCCGAGATGCCGTCGCCATCGAGGTCGAAGGCGGGGTTGTCGCTCCAGTAGTTGCCCTGTCCCTCGTGGGCCCAGTCGATGAAACGGGTGCCGACGTACTTCACCTGGGTGCGGTTCGCGACGAAGGCGTTGGCGCTCATCTGGTTGCCGGCGGAGCCCGCCGTGAAGTGGATGCCGATCGGGCAGCGCTCGAACCAGTTCCCGGTGATCCGGTTGTAGTGCGCGTTGTAGACGAAGACGCATTTCTCGCCGCCGTTGCGCACCACGTTGCCGCTGACCTCGGAATAGTTGGTCGAGTTGAGCAGCAAGCCGTGGTCCCTGTCGTCGTCGGACACGTTGTCGCGGATCTCGAGGTGGTTGGAGTACATGATCGCCCAGCCGACGTGGTTGCCGCGCGACTGGTTGCCGATGATCCGGCTGTCCTGGGTATACATGTAGTGGATGGCGAAGCGCAGCCGGGTGAAGGTGTTGCGTGCGAAGGTGTTGTCGCGGCTCGTCTTGACGAAGATGCCGTCGCGCCCCTGGCTGATCGCGTTGTCCAGCACCCTGGCGCCCGGCGCGTTCCAGATCGACACGCCGTTGCCCGCCTCGGACAGACGCAGGTCGTCGCGCCCGACGATGGTGTTGTGCTCGACCACGGACCCGGCCGCGCCATGCAGGTAGACGCCGAACAGGTTGCCGAGCATCCGGTTGTTGCGCACCTGGGCGCCCGTCGCGGTGCGTCGCACCAGGACGGCGGAATCCATGGCCGGCAGGTCGGTACCCGAGCCGGTGATCTCCAGGCCCTCGATGCGCACGTCCTCGGCCGTGATCGTCACGACGCTGCCCGATCCCGGGCCGGCGACGATCGCGCCGGGCTTGCCGACCAGCGCCAGCGGCGTGTCGATCACCAGGGGGCCGGCATGGCGGCCGGGCCCCAGGCGCAGGACGTCGCCGGGTGCCGCCGCCTCGATGACGGGCTGGATCGCCTCGCCCGCCGCGATGCGGATCTCCGCGGCGGCGGCGGGCGCCGTCCCCCCGGCCAGGAACAGGACGGTGCCCGCCAGGACCGCGATGACGACCCTGGGGGGCATTGCCATGGAACTGCGCGCGATGGCGGGCCTCAGGCCTTCGGCTCGACGATCATGCGGCCCTTCATCTCCATGTGCAGCGCGTGGCAGAACCATTGGCAGTAGTACCAGTACACGCCGGGCCGGTCGGCCTTGAAGGTGACCGACGAGGTCGCCTGCGGGCCGACCTCCATGGCGATGCCGTAGTTCACGATGGTGAAGCCGTGGGTGAGGTCCTCGATCATGTCGCGGTTGGTGACGAAGACCGTGACCTCGTCGCCCTGCTTGACGGTGAAGTCGGTCATGCTGAAGGTCGGCGCCACCGAGAACATGTACACCCGCACCTTGTTGCCGTCGCGGATCACTTCGGAGGCCGAATCCAGGTCGACGCCGTCGGCCGCGGCCAGCTTGCGGGCGTCCTCCCACATGCGGACGTCCCGGCTCCAGACG
>DAIMFM010000216.1:0-5218 GCA_036724585.1 Burkholderiaceae bacterium
TGGCTGCTACGAGATCGACGGCCACGATGCCGAGGGGCGCCGGATCGAGGTGACCGTTCATCCGGCGACGCTGCAGGTGATCGAGGTCGAATACGAGGACGACGACGATCGACCCCGCCGTGATCGCGAAGGAGGCGACGATGACTGATGCAATCTCACACCAGGCGCCAGAGATGAACACGGGGCCGAGCAGCAAGGTCCGTGTCTGGGATCCGCTGGTCCGGGTTTTCCATTGGGGTCTGGTCGCGGCCTTCGCGACCGCATGGCTGACGGCGGACGAGCTGCAGCCTGTCCACGAGTTTGCAGGCTACACCGTCGCCGGACTCGTGGCCTTCCGGCTGGTCTGGGGCCTTGTCGGCAGTCGCTACGCGCGCTTCGCCCAGTTCCTGAAAGGCCCCGCCGAGACTTTGGCCTATCTCGGGGACATGACCCGCGGACGCGAGCGGCGCTACCTCGGCCACAACCCGGCGGGCGCGGCGATGATCGTGGCGCTGCTGGTCACGCTGTCGGGCACAGCTTTCACCGGCTGGCTCATGGAGGACGAGACCGGTCTGTCGATGCTTCCGTCCATTCCCGCCATCGTGGCGCCCGCCTGGGCCGACGACGACGGCGACGAGCGGGAATATGGCGAACGGGGCGAGATTGAGGGACCGCTCAAGGAAGTCCACGAGACGCTCGCCAACCTGATGCTGCTGCTCGTCGCGCTGCAAGTAGGCGGAGTAGTACTGGCATCCTCCCGCCACCACGAGAATCTGGCCCGGGCCATGGTGACGGGCGACAAGCGCGCTCCCAGTCCCGGCGACATCGCCTGACGGAACCCAACCCCAAGGCCGACCGACCCTTCGGCCCCCCCTGGCCTCGCCTTCACGGGCGGGGCCTTTTTCGTCCGAAGCCGCTCTCTTCCTGACGGCAAGCTGAAGCGGGAATCGCCGATGCGTCAGGAAGCCCTCAGGTCGTGTCTCCAGATTGTCCTCAGCAGATGACAAGGAGACCCTGCCATGAAGAAGACCCTGACCGCCTTCGCCCTGATCGCCCTGTTGCCCGCTGGCGCCGCCCTGGCCGACGACGACGAGTGCCGCGTGCCCCGTGACCAGTGGCAGCCGCGCGAGGCCGTGATGCAGCTGGCTGAGCAAAACGGCTGGACCGTGCGCGACTTCGAGATCGACGATGGCTGCTACGAGATCGAGGGCCGAGACCAGGATGGCCGGGAGATCGAGGTGAAGCTTGATCCGGCGACGTTGCAGATCGTCGAGATGGATTACGAGGATGAGGACGACGACCGTGGCGGCGCCCGCAATCCCGCGCCCGCCGGCACGGTCGCCCCTCCGCAGAACGGCCTCTTCGGCAACGGTGCGCCGCCGCAGGTTCAGGTGAACTGAACCGCTCTCAAGCTCCTCTGCCAAAAAGGATCATCCCGATGAAATCGTTTCTCGCAACGCTCGCGCTGACCACCGCGTTGACGCTCCCCGGCCTGGCCATGGCACGGCCGGTGACGCTCACCACGACCCTCAACAATTACGGCGGCGACGGGGCCTATCTCGCGCTCTACGTCACCGACACCTCGGGCGCCTATGTCGGCAGTCTCTGGATGGCTGGCGGCAAGTCCAAGTACTACGAGCACCTCAGCGATTGGTACCGCGCCACCGGCGGCGACACCGCGCAGGTGAACGGAATCACCGGCGCCAGCGTCGGCGCGGGCCGCACGCTCGAGATCACGCTCGACCTCGCCGACGCGCTCTTTGATGCGGGCTACACGCTCCACATCGACGCGGCCGTCGAGGACATGCGCGACAGTCCGAACGAGGTGGCCGTACCGCTCACGACCGACGGCGCGGGCACGCCGGTGCGCGGGCGCCGGTACATCGCCAGCTTCGCCTACGACATGTGAAGGGTGGGGCCATGATCCGTGCACTCCATCGCTGGCCGGGTCTTCTGGCCCTTGCGCTCGTCACCATCCTGGGCCTGAGCGGCGCGGCACTGTCGGTCTTCCCTGCGGCCGAGCGCATCGCCGCGCCGCAGGCGGAAGCCGGACTGACCGTAGCCGCTCTCGCGGACCGCATCCAGGCCGTCTATCCGGGCGTCGAGCAGATCCGCCGGTCGCCCTCCGGTCGGATCACTGCCTACTGGTTCGATCAGGGCGCGCCGGGTGCCGCCGTAATCAACCCGGCGACGGGTGAGGGCGTAGCCGCGGCCGACCCGAACCAGGCCGAACGCTGGCTCACCAACCTGCACCGCTCGCTGTTCCTCGGGGACGGCGGCCGCATCGCCATGGCCGCAGGGGCGGCCGCGATGCTGATCCTCTCGCTCTCCGGCGCGACGCTGGTCGCGCGGCGGGTGGGCGGCTGGCGACGCTGGTTTTCACCCTTGCGCGGACCGCTTGCCGGGCGGCTGCACGCCGAGATCGCACGCATCGCCGTTGTCGGCCTCGTCCTGTCCTCCACGACCGCGCTTTGGATGACGGCGTCTACCTTCGATCTCCTGCCGGACGGAGGCGTCCTGCCGGTCGCCCCTGCCGAGGTCAGTGGGGAGACCGGCTTCGCTCCGGGCCGGATGCCCACGCTTCGGCGAACGCCGGTCGCCGAGTTGCGCGAGCTGAGCTTTCCCTATCCCGGCGACGCAACAGACGTATTCACGCTCAAGACCGACCGGGGCACCGGATATCTCGATCAGGGCGACGGGGCGCTGCTGGCCTGGGCCGACCTGACCGGGTGGGAGCGCGTCTCGGAGACCATCTACATGCTGCACACCGGACAGGGTGCGGCGACGCTGGGGCTCGTGCTGGGGCTCATGGCGCTCGGCGTGCCGGCCATGGGCGCGACCGGCGTGCTGGTCTGGCTCGCCGGGCGGCCCGGGCGACCACGCATCCGGGGCAACCAGCCCGCCGGACGCGCCGAGACGATCTTGCTTGTCGGCAGCGAGGGCGGCAGCACCTGGGGCTTTGCCGCGACGCTGCACGCCGCGCTGACGAAAGCCGGGCAGAGCGTCCATGTCGGCCCGATGTCGGGCTTCGGCCCTGAGCGCTACACCAACGCCCGGCGGATCATCCTGCTGGCCGCGACCTATGGCGACGGCGCGGCGCCGGCCTCGGCGAAGGGCTTTCTCGACCGGCTGAACGCGACCGACCGCGCGCCGGACATTCCTCTGGCAGTGCTCGGCTTCGGCGACCGCAGCTTTCCGGCCTATTGCGCCTTCGCCAAGTCCGTCGCGACTGCGGCAGAGGCGAAGGGCTGGCCCGAGCTTCTGCCGCTCGACACGATCGACCGGCAATCGCCGCAGGATTTCGCGCGCTGGGGCCGGGCCCTCGGAGACGTGCTCGGCATTGCGCTCGAACTGACGCACCAGCCGGTCCAGCCGCAAACGACCACGCTGACCCTCGTCTCGCGGCGCGACTACGGCGCTGAGGTGCAGGCCCCGACGGCGATCCTCCGCTTCGCGTTGCCCCGCGTCTCGCTCGGGCAACGGCTGCTCGGGGGCGGGTTCGCACGGTTCCAGGCGGGTGACCTGATCGGCATTCTGCCCGAAGGCGGGACCGTCCCGCGGCTCTATTCGCTCGCCTCTGGGCGCCGCGACGGCTTCATCGAGATCGTGGTCAAGAAGCATCCCGGCGGCCTCTGCTCGGGTCAGCTCACAGCGCTGGAACCTGGCGACACGGTGAGCGCCTTCCTGCGCCCCAACCCCGGCTTCCGTCCGGGCCGAAGCCGGGCGCCCCTGATCCTGATCGGCGCAGGGACCGGCATCGGGCCGCTAGCGGGCTTTGTGCGCGGCAACACGCGCGGCAGGCCCGTCCACCTGTTCTTCGGCATGCGCCATCCCGAAAGTGACTTCTTCTACGGCGAGGAGTTCCCCGGATGGCAGGACGAAGGGCGTGTAAGCCGGCTGGTCACGGCCGTCTCGCGCGGGGCGCGTCCCCATTACGTCCAGGACGCGCTGCGCAGCGAGGCCACTCAGGTCGCGGAGCTCATCCGCAATGGGGCGCGCGTGATGGTCTGCGGCGGACGAGACATGGCCGCCGGCGTGGCCGAGGCGCTGGCCGAGATCCTCGCGCCGGCCGGGCTGACACCAGCAGTCCTGAAGGCGGAGGGGCGGTATGTCGAAGATGTCTACTGAGCGGGCGCGCATCGCGCTGAACGGGCCGACGATGGGCACGAGGTGGTCGGCGCTGTTATTCGCGGACCCCGGTTTCGACCCGGGGCCGGTCCGCTCGGCATTGCAGGCGGCCGTGGATGAGGTGGACGGACAGATGTCGACCTGGAAGCCGGACAGCGACCTTATGCGGCTCAACGCGGCACCGATCGGTGAATGGATCGCTGTTCCTGCACGATTGCTCGAGGTGCTACGCCTCGGCCTGGAAATTGGCCGCGCCTCTGGCGGAGCCTTCGACATCGGCATGGGCGACGCGGTGATGGCCTGGGGCTTCGGACCGGAGGCCGCCGCGCCGGATGGCATCCGCACCGCGATGGCCGCCTCGCGCCGCCCGGCGCATGACGTGCTCGAGATCAACGGCGAACACGTGCGTAAGGCCGCACCCATCGCGCTGGACCTGAATGGCATCGCCAAGGGCTACGGCGTGGATCGACTGGCCGAAATCCTCCGCAATCAAGGCATATCCGACGGACTCGTCGGGATCGATGGCGAGATGCGTGCAATGGGCCTCAGGCCGGACGGTGAAGCCTGGACCATCGCGGTCGAGGCGCCGGACGCCGAGCGCCGGACGCCGCATTCGATCCTCGCGCTTCAGGATGCCGCCGTCGCGACCTCGGGCGACTACCGTCACTGGGTCGAGGTGCAGGGGCGCCGCCTGTCGCACACGATGGACCCGAGGCGGGGAGCGCCGCTGATCGCGTCGCCGGCCTCCATCACGGTCGTGGCCCGCAGCTGTGCAGAGGCAGATGCCTGGGCGACGGCCCTCATGGTGCTTGGGCCGGTCAAAGGCGCGACGCTCGCAAAACAAAGCGGCCTCGACGCCCTGTTCCTCTTGCGCGATGATGTTGTCAACGTAAGGGGCGTGGGAGTCGGACGACTATTTTCCGAAGAGCCAGCGGCAATCGCCTCAGCCGAGGGGAGATGAGCCGCATGGAAACGACACGGACCGACCGCTTCAAGACCGCTATCCTGCTCATTGCCGCGACCGGCCTGATTGCGGGACTTGCCTTCTACTTTTCCGGCGAACCCGACGTCGCGAACGCGGTCTGGATCGCGGGCGGCGTTCCCGCGCTCG
>DAIMFM010000217.1:0-5184 GCA_036724585.1 Burkholderiaceae bacterium
GCACCGGACCGGGGGATGCGACCACGGGCACCGAAGCGGGGAATCCGCCCGCGGGCGACGAACCGGGGCATGCGCCGGCCGAAGTCGAAGCGCCGGCACGGACCCTGGTCGACTGGTACCGGGGCCTCGACGATGCGCGCCTGCCGCTCGGCGGGCTGCGGCTCGCCGACGCCCGGGTCACGCTGGCGGTGGACCGATGGATCGGCATGCCGGCGGACGTGGGGAGCGCCAGGGCCGAGATCTCCCTCGTGGCGGGCAGGCTCGACGCGCCGCTGCGGGCGCATGTCGCCGGCGTCGACCTGGCGGGCGACCTGCATGCCGAGGTCGACGAGAGCGGCGCGGTGCACGCCGATCTTGCCCTGGGCACCGCCGAGACACCGTTGGGCGGGCTCGCGCGCTGGCTCCTCGGGCTCGAGGACCTGCGCGGCGCCCTCGGCGGCTTCTCGATGCGACTGGTCGCCGTCGGGGCGACGATGCGCGAGATTGTCGACAGCACCGAACTGCGCATGGTGGCGGCCCGCGGCGGCCTCAGCTACGGCAATGCGCCGGGCGAGCGACCGGTGGCCTTCGAGCTCGGCAGCTTCACGATGGCGGGTGGCGCCGGCGAGCCCCTGCGGATCGAGGCCAACGGCAGCCTGCTCGACGAGCCCGTGGCATTCAGCCTGGTCACCGATCCGCCGCACCGGATCGTGCGCAGCGGGACTTCATCGCTCGCGCTCGACGCCAGCTCGCGCAGCCTGCGCCTCGAGGTCGACGGACGCATCGCGGTGGGCGCCGTCGGCGCCGCGCGCGACGCGGCGAACCTCTCGGTGCAGTTCGACGCCGGCGACATCCGCGACCTGGAGCCCTGGCTCGGCACCCCGATCGCCGAGCCGATGCCGCTCGCGCTGGCGGCGCGGCTGCGCGGCATCCGGGAGCGCTGGCGCATCGAACCGCTGGAAGTGACGCTGGGCGATCATCGCCTGCGCGGGGAGGTGGCGCGCCGGCCACTCGACGGCGCGCAGGGCGAGGCGCCAGGGTCCGGCCCCGACGGCCGGGCGGGCGCCGGGACGACCGGCCGGGAGGGCGCCGTCCCGGACGACGGGGCGGGCCTGGCCATTCGCCTCGAGATGCCGCGCATCGACATCGACGAACTCGGCCGGCTGTTCGACCGTGCCTCGGACGATGCCGGCTCGCTGGTCCTCGACATCCCGATCCTGCCCACGCGGCTCGACCTGGCCGACCTCGACGTCGACCTGCGGATCGGCGAGATCGGCCGCAGTGCGCTCTCGGTGCGCGAGCTGCGCTTCTCCGCGCGCATCCGCGACGGCTACATGAGCGCGTCCCCGCTTTCGCTGGTGGCGCTCGGGGTGCCGCTCGCCGGGGCGCTCGAGGTCGACCTGCGCACCGAGGTGCCGGCGGTGAACTGGTGGCTCGCCGGCAGCGAAGTGGATGTGGGCGGCCTGCTGCGCCGGCTCGGATTCGGCGAACGGATCGATGCCCGCTTCGATGCGCTGAACCTGCACCTGGCCGCGCGCGGCAGCCGGCTGGGCGATCTGCTCGATGCATCGACGCTGACCGCCGAGATCGAAGGCGGGCACCTGCGGGTGCGCGATCCCGGGACGGGCGGCGTCGCCGGCTTCGAGCTGGCGACCGGCAGCCTGGTGGCCGATCCCGGCGAGCGGCTGCGTGCGGCCGTCGTCGGGCGCGCCGGTTCCGGGCCCGTCGCCGTGACGGTGGAGACGGCCAGGCTGCTGGACCTGGTCGATACCCGGCGCGTGATTCCGCTCACGGTCCAGGCCGTGCTGGGGGGCGCCCGCATCGCCCTGTCGGGGAATATCGAGCGCCCGCGCGGCGCGGGCCTGCGGATGGCGGTCGATGTCGCCGGCGACCGGGTCGATGACTGGTCGGTGCTGGCCGGCATCGACCTTCCGGGCTGGGGCCCCTATGCACTCGCCGGGGACATCGTCATCGACGCCTCGGGCTACCGGGTCGAGGACGCGCGGGTGTCGGTCGGAGGTTCGAGCGCCAGCGGCGCCGGCCGCTTCGACACGTCCCGGTCGCCGCCCCTGCTCGAGCTGCGGCTGGACGCGCCGGTGCTGGCCCTGGACGACTTCGAGGACCCGGAATGGTCGCCCTTCGCCGACGACACGCAGCCGGCGACGGCGCTGGCTAGTGAACCCGCGGCGTGCGCGGGCGCGGCGCTCGCCGACGTCGGCGAGCAGGCGGCCCGGGCGAGCGACGACCTCCAGCGATTGCTCGATGCCGATACGCTCGCGCAGCTCGATGCACGGGTTGCCATCGATGCCGGGTCGCTGCGCGCCGGCGACATCCGGCTCGGCGACGCCCGCCTGCGGCTGTCGGTGGTCGACGGCCGCCTGCGCCTCGATCCGGCGGCGGCCTCGATCGGCGACGGCGAGTTCCGCCTCGTCCTCGACTATGCCCCGCTCGCCTCCGGCGCCGTCGAGACCGCGATCGAGCTCTCGCTCGACCAGGTCGACTACGGCCTGCTCGCGCATCGCATCGATCCCGACACCGACATGGCGGGCGAGATCGACGCACGGCGCGAGGTGCGGGCGCAGGCGCCCGCCCTGTCGCAGGCGATGCGCCATGGCGACGGATCGCTGCGCTTTCGCCTGCGGCCGCAGCGCATGCGCGCCGACGTCTTCGACCTCTGGGCCGGCAACCTGTTCATCGCGCTCGTCGATCGGCTCGATTCCGACGGGGAGTCGACGGTCAACTGCGCGCTCGGGGAGTTCGGGCTCACCGATGGCGTGCTCGAGGCGCAGCGCATGGTGATCGACACGACGCGGGTGCGGGTGCTCGGTGCGGGCGTGGTCGACTTCAACGACGCCAGCCTCGCGCTGCGCTTCGATCCGTGGCCCAAGCGCGCCCAGTTCTTCAGCCTGGCCACGCCGATCGAGGTCGCGGGCGGCTTCGACGACTACACGATCGGGCCGCGCGCCGGCGATGTCCTCATGACCGGCCTGCGCCTGCTCAGCTCGGTGGTCTGGGTGCCGGTGATGAAGCTCGCGGGCGCGCGCTCGCCGGCCGACGGCGCGGACGTCTGCGGCGAATGGGCACATGGCGGGCCGGGGGCGGGTGAAACGGGCGCGCCCGGCGCAGCGGCACGCCCTGGTGATTCGTCCTCGCCCGGCGAAGCGTCCGCGACCGGCGAGGCGCCGGCGGCCACCGAAGCGGCGCCGTCCACGCGCGGGCGGGCAGCAAGCCCCGGATCCCTCGCCCCGGTCCCCATGCTGGACGATCGCTGGTTCTACGGCGGACCCTAGGCGGGGCCGGCCGCAGGTCGTAGGCCGGCAGGCCTGCGCGAGGGCGGCGGCCGGCCATGCGGGGATGCTAGATTGGCCGCGTACGGAGAACGGAATGCGTCCATTCGCCCTCGCATCGTGTGCGATGCTGGCCGCCTGCGCCACCGGCACGCCGCCACCCGCGGGACCCCGGGCCTTCGAACTCGCGCCACCGGTCCGGGAACTCGCCGCCGCGGCGGCCCCGGCGCAGCCGGCGCGCCTCCTGCGGGCCTACGCCCTCTCGATCGAGACCGTGGGCGCCGGGCCGGCCGCCCATGTCGATGTCCTCGGGCGCCAGGCCCGCCTGCCGGGCGGGCTACTCGTCTCGGTGACCGGCAGCCGGGCCCCCGGCGCCTTCGGCATGACCCGTTCGCTGGGCCTGTGCGGCCTCGTGTCCCTGCGGCTCGATACCGCCCTGGCGCCGCGCCCCCACATTCCGGCCGACCCCGCCCGTGCCGGCGACATCCGCTTCACCGACGCCGCCCGTCTCGATGTCGGGACCCGCATGCAGGCCATCGACCTACGCATCGACGGCGCACCCTGTGCGCCGCGGGCCGCCGAGCCGTTCACCGTCGCGGTGCAGACCCGAAGCGAGGTCCTCGGCCCGGGCGGCCCGGGTGGGGAACCCGCGTCCAGGGGAGCACTGGCCGAGGCTCGCTACGAATGCATCCCGGCGCCCGCACCCGAACCGGCGAGTGCCCTGCATCCCGACCTGCCGGGCGACATGCTGCGGGTCGAATGCCGGCGCGAGGCCATGCCGGGCGGCGCCAGCGGGCACCTGAGCTACGCCTGGATCGCCAGCAGCGCCGTCTACCTGCTCACCGGCCATCGCGGGCAGGATATCGCCCAGAACTACGTCTATACCGACGTGGTCCTCGATCCCTGACATCCCCTGCTGCCGAGCGACGATTCGCCACGACATGTCGACCCCCCTCGGACACGCGATTTCCCCGAACGGCACGATGCAAGACCCCCAGGCCCCGCAGGACCCACCGGCTCGCATGCTCGAGGGGGCGCTGCTCCATGGCATCGACTTCACCTCCTCGCCATCCCGGCGCAAGCAGATCGTCGTCGCCTCCGGTCGCGTCCACGACGGCGCACTGCGCCTGCAGCGGATCGAGCGCATCGACGACTTCGCCGGCTTCGACGCCTTCCTCGCGAGGCCCGGCCCATGGCTCGGCGTCTTCGACCTGCCCTTCGGCCTGCCCCGCGAGTTCATCCTCGAACAGGGCTGGCCGCAGGACTTCGCCCGGATCGCGGCGATCGTCGCCGCGGCGGGCCGGCCCGCCTTGCGCGAGCGCTTCGCCGCCTATTGCGGCGCGCGCCCCGCCGGCCGGAAGTTCGCGCACCGGGCGACCGATCGACCGGCGGGCTCGAGCCCCTCCATGAAATGGGTCAACCCGCCCGTGGCATGGATGTACGAGACCGGGGTCCCGCGGCTGCTGGCCGCCGGCGTCCACATGCCGGCCCTGGCGCCCGGCGATCCGTCCCGGGTCGCCCTCGAGGGCTACCCGGGCCTGCTCGCCCGCAGCTTCGGGCGCCTCTCCTACAAGAGCGACGAGCGCGCCCGGCAGGTTCCCGGCCACCAGGCCGTCCGGCAGCGCCTCGTCGATGCCTTGCGCGCGGGCGGCCTGCGCCTGGGCGTCGCGGTCACGATGGACGACGACCAGGCGCGGGCCCTGGTGGCCGAGCCGTCAGCCGATGCGCTCGATGCCGCGCTCTGCCTGAGCGCCGCCGGCTGGGCCTGGCAGCGGCGCGACCGCCGCTTCGGCCTGCCCGCCGAGGTGGATCCGCTGGAGGGATGGATCGTCGGCGCCGAGCCCGCTCAGTAGGACTTGGGCAGGCCCAGGACCCGCTCGGCGATGAAGGACAACACCAGTTGCGGGCTGATCGGCGC
>DAIMFM010000218.1:0-2001 GCA_036724585.1 Burkholderiaceae bacterium
GGCCCGAGGCCCGCGCCTGGTTCATCGAGGCCGACGGGCGCATCGAGCGGGTCAACGGGGCCGCGTGAACCGGCCACCCCGCGCCGGCCGTCGGACCGGGCCCGTCCCGGGCACCCCGGCGCCGGACGGCGGCGCCGGGGGGCGCTAGCGTCCCGCCTGGAGCATCGCCGCCATCCGGCGATGGACGAGCTCGATCGCCTTCAGCGGCCGGATCATCACCTTGAAGTCGACGATGCGGCCGTCGTCGTCCCAGCGGATCATGTCGATCCCGTTGACCTGGATGCCGTCGATCTCGACCTGGAACTCGAGCACCGCATCATGGCTGCCGACGATCTCGCGCACGTAGCGGAAGCTGTCGTTGAAGAACACCTGGAAGGCCGCCGCGAGGTACATGCGCACCTGCGCGCGCCCGGCCTGCGGCGTGTGCACCACCGGCGAATGGAACACGGCATCGTCGGCCAGCAAGGCATCGAGCCGGGCGACGTCGCGCGAGCTCGCGATCTCGTGCCAGGCGGTGATCGTCGGGTGGTTCATGCAGGCCTCCTCGCTCAGCGCAGCGCCGCCGCCATGAAGCGTACGCCGGGGATCGGGTTGTCGTTGTATCGTTCGACGTCGCGAAAGCCGAAACGCCCGTACAGCGCCTGCGCGCGCTCCATGCCCGGGGCGGTGTCGAGGCACATCGTGGCGAAGCCGGCGTCGCGCGCCCGCCCGAGGATCGCCTCGACGAGGGCGGCGCCGAGCGCCGAACGCCGGAACGGGGGCAGCACGTAGAGGCGCTTCATCTCGCAGCGATCGCCGTCGAGCGGACGAAACGCGATGCAGCCCACGATGCGCCCGTCCGCCTGCGCGCAGAGCAGGCAGCCGCGCGGCGGCGCGTAGTCGCCCGGCAGGCCCGCAAGCTCGGCCTCGAAGCCCTGGAACCCGAGGTCGAGCCCGGTCTCCGCCAGGTAGCCACGCAACAGCGCCCGGATCGCGTCGATGTCGCCCGGACCGTCCGCCGGCCTGATGACGAATGCACCGGATGGCCCTGGCGCAGCGCTCACGCACCGTCCTCCAGCCCGAGCCGGCGATGCCACTGCTCGAGCGATTCGTCGGGGTACTCGTCGAAGACCTTGTCGCCGGGGTCGGGCCGCAAGGGCACCCAGGCCGCCCGGGAGGCGACCATGAGATGGGTGTGTTCCGGCGCCGGCGGCAGCTCGGTGTCGATGGCCGACGCGAAGGGATGCACCAGCTCGGGCCAGCGCGGGTCCCAGAGCCACAGCGCGCTGCCGCAGCGGCGACAGAAGTTGCGCTCCCCCGGACTGAGTGCGGCATCCCCCGTGCGCGCATCGTGCAGCTTCGCCCGGTACACCGAGACATCGTCGCGGCCGGTGACGCGCAGCGTCGCGTTGCGGGCGCCGAGGTTGATCGCGTATCCGCCGGCCCCGGCCGTCTTGCGGCAGATCGAGCAGTAGCACCGGTTGTAGGGATACGGGTGGGGCGCATCGACCGTGAAGCGGACCGCCCGGCAATGACACGAGCCTTCGAGACGCATGGTTCCTCCCGTGCGGCGCGCTGCCTGCCGCCTCGCGTACAGTGTAATGGCGGCCGCCCGCCCGTGGCAGCAGCCGTGGACGGTGCCACGAGGCCCCACTTCGACATCGAGGCACCGGCCGGGCAGAATGTGGGCGGGGGCACCAGCCCATCATTCCAGGGGAAGCCCGATGAGCGAGCAACACGAACACCACGAACACGACCACGAAAAGTGGAAGCACGACGGCGTCCGGGTGATCCCGGGCAAGCAGCTCGATTCGAACACGGCGCAGACGCCGGGCATGGATCGGCGGGCGGCCATCAACTTCGCCCGTACCGGCGCCCAGAAACTCTGGGCCGGCACAGTGACCATCCATGCCAACGCCAAGACGGGCGCCCATCACCACGGCCATCTCGAAAGCGTGATCTACGTCGTGAGCGGACGGGCGCGGATGCGCTGGGGCGAGAACCTCGAGTTCACGGCCGAGG
>DAIMFM010000218.1:2011-5169 GCA_036724585.1 Burkholderiaceae bacterium
ATCGAGCAAGGTGGTGCCCGCGGAAACCGGATAGAGGCCGGCCCGGGCGACTTCATCTACGTCCCGCCCTACGTGCCGCACCAGGAGATCAACGCCAGCCCGACCGAAGTCCTCGAATGCGTGCTCTGTCGCAGCGACGGCGAGGCGGTGGCGATCAATCTCGACATCGAACCCGTCGAGAAGCCCGAGACGGTGCTCTGGGTCGATCCCACCCATCCGCAGGGCGGCGTCTGAGCTGACGTTGCGCTCAGGCGCCGGGCCGCGCCCGGACGCCGCGCGGCTGTCGCGCATGCTTCAGCCGACGCGCATTGGCCGTCGCGGTGCGGTGGATCGGCTCGAAGCCCTTGTCCAGCGCGTCGACCATCGTCGACTGCCAGTGCCGGGCCAGTTGCCGCCGCGCCCGCGCCGGCGAGCCGCCGAGCCAGGGCGCGACCATCATGGCCATCATCGACGAACCCAGCGACAGGTTGGCCTGCCAGATCGCCATCGACATGGCGAACCAGGATTCGCCGAAGGCGCCGATCTTCTCGACGCCCATCAGCCGGAACTCGCGCGCATCGCGCGCCGAGGGCAGCGGACCCGCGCTTGCCAGCCGGGCCAGGCGATGCCCGACCACCTGCGGGACCGCGAGCCCGAGCTCCGTCGCCTTGCGGGCGCGGATGCGCATCTTGCGTGCCTTCGTCATGACTGCTCCTGGATGTACGCCGGGTCAGCCGGGTGTCGCGAGCTTGAGCCCGATGATGCCGGCGATGATCAGGCCGAGGCTCGCGAGGCGCCCCGGGCTGGCGGATTCGCCGAAGAGGTAGATGCCGAGGATCGCCGTACCGACGGCGCCGACGCCCACCCACACTGCATAGGCGGTGCCCACGGGAAGCGATCGCATGGCAAGGCCCAGCAGGTAGACGCTGACGGCCATCGACCCCAGCGTCCAGACCGAGGGCCAGAGGCGGGTGAAGCCCTCGGTGTATTTCAGGCCTATGGCCCAGCCGATCTCGAAGAGGCCGGCGACGAAGAGAACGAACCAGTTCATGGGGGTCCTCGGGTGTTGCGGGGTCGTCCCCGTTGCGTTGCGCAGTGCCAGGGTCGTCCCTGGCCCGCCCGGGACGTGGGCCGGGCCGGATGCCCCGGCCGGGCGCCGCCGCCACCCAGCCCCCGAGTATGCCAAAGCCGTGGCGCCACCGACGGCGGCGGGCGGCGGCGGCGCCGGCTTGCGGATCGGCAGTCGCTGGGCTAAGTTCGACCGACGAGGCGCTGAACCGAGGGAACATACTTGGCAACGTGCGGAAGGCCGGCCGGCAAGGAGGCGAGGGCCGGCGGGCAACTGGCCGAGGCCGTCGTCGATGCAGTCCAGGACGAGGCGCTGATCCAGATGCGGCGCGAGCAGATCTGCGATGCCGCCCTCGAACTCTTCCTCGAGAAGGGCTTCGCTTCCACCACGATCCGCGACATCTGCGCGCGCTCGGGCGTGAACCAGGCGAGCATCTACGACTACATCGCCAACAAGAACGACATCCTGCGCCGGCTGCTGAACCAGCTATGGTTTCGCCGCGACGTGCCTTCCCTGTCGGACCGGCTCGACCAGGCCGGCGACGCGCCGTTCGAGCAGATCGTGGCGACGTACTTCCGCGACACCTGGAGCAAGAAGCGCAAGGGCACCCTGCTCGCCTATCGGGCGGTGCCGCACCTGCAGGAGGAGGACCGCCGGGCCATGCGGGCGCGCGACGAGGCGCTCATCAAGGCGCTCGGCATCCGGCTGCGCCGACGCACGGGCCTGCCGGCGCACGACCGCAGGGCCGAGGTGATGGCCAACCTGATCATCTTCATCTCCGCGTTCGCGCCGATGCGCGACTGGCTCCAGCAGGACGTCGACGACGAACTCATCCTGGGCACGGTCGCCGCCGGTGTGGCCGCGATGCTCGACCGGCTCGCGGAGGACCGCGAGAGTCCGCGCCCGAAGGCGGCGGCCCCTCGCAGGGGCCTCCGGGATCCAGGCTAGGCCAGGGCCGCCGCGCGCTGGCGGCGGTTGTCGAGCCACACCAGCGCGACCATGGCGGCCGACGCCACCCCGCCGGCGAGCGTCATCATCGGACCGGGAAAGCTGAACACGAACCCGGCCGCGGCCAGCGGCGCGCGCAGCAGGCCGCGTACCCGTCCGAAGCCCACGAGCCAGCCTTCGAAGCCGCCGGCGATCAGCATGATGCCGATGACGATCGACGGCAGCACGTAGACCAGCGGGGCGAGGTCGCCCTGCAGCACCAGGGCCGGCTGGAACAGGAAGAACAGCGGGACGATGTAGATGACCACGCCCAGGCGCATCGCGGTGAACGAAGTCTGCATGGGCCTGCCGCCGGCGATGGTCGCCGCGAGGAACGCCGCGGCGGCCACCGGCGGCGTGATCGCCGCGAGCATCGCGTAGTACAGGATGAAGAAGTGCACCGCGATGGGGTTAAGCCCGCCCAGTTCGATGATGGCCGGCGCCATCGTCACGGCAAGGAAGATGTAGGCGACGATGGACAGCCCCGCCATGCCCATGATGAAGCAGGCGACGATCCCGAAGAGGATCACGAGGTACAGGTTGCCGCCGCCCAGCGTGACCAGGCCCGACGTGATCGAGCCGGTGACGCCGGTGATCGTCATGCCGCTCACCACGAAGGCGATCGGCAGGATGATCGCGGCGGTCTGGGTGACGAGGATGCCCACCTGGCGGATCGTCTCCCAGAGCCGCAACGGGGTCATCCAGGTTTCTCGCCGCAGGAACGACAGCGCGATCATCAGCAGGCAGGCATACCAGGGCGCGTAGTACTCCCAGCGCTTGTAGAGCAGACCCCAGACGAGGAAGACCAGCACCAGCAGGAACGGCCAGCCCTGCAGCAGGGTCCTGCCCGCCCGCGGCAGCCGCTCCCGGTCCATCCCCTTGAGCCCGTTGCGCGCGGCGTAGGCGTCGACCTGCAGCAGCAGGCCGAGGTAGTAGAGCAGCGACGGAATGATCGCGGCGACCATCACGACGGCATAGTCGACGCCCAGGGTGATCGCCATCACGAAGGCGATCGCGCCCATCACTGGCGGCATGATCTGCCCGTTGACCGACGACGCGGTCTCGATCGCGCCGGCCTTCACGCCGCCGTAGCCGGCCTTCTTCATCAGCGGGATCGTGAAGA
>DAIMFM010000219.1:0-5164 GCA_036724585.1 Burkholderiaceae bacterium
CCATCCCGACATCCCGTTCCCGCCGACGCCGCTGGCGAAACCGGCCGCGCCGGCCGCGACCGCCCGCGTCGACGCCGCCGGCGCGGCGGCCCCCGGTCATCCGGCCGGGCGACGGATCATCGAGGCCCGCGGACCGCCCGCGTTCGCGTGACACCGCCTGCGAGCCCGGGCGTATGGCCCGGCACATGGCCGGTTCCGGCGGCAGCGCCGGCCGGCCTCACGCCGTGCGATGGCGCACGGCATAACCATCGATTTCCCTGCGAGGACTCCATGCAGACCCGATCCTTTTCGTTCGCGCCGATGGCGCGCATCGCGGTGACCGCCTTCACCGCCCTCTTCCTGTCCCTGGCCGGCGCCGCCGCGCACGCCGAAGTGACGGTGAGCGACGCCTGGGCGCGCGCCACCGTGCCCCAGCAGAAGGCCGGCGGCGCCTTCATGACGCTGACCGCGAGCAACGATACCCGCCTGGTGGCGGCCAGCTCGCCCGCCGCGGGCGTCGCCGAGATCCACGAGATGAAGATGGAAGGCAACGTCATGAAGATGAACGCCATCGACGGGCTCGCGCTGCCCGCCGGCGAGGCCGTCGAGCTGCGCCCGGGCGGCTACCACCTCATGCTGATGCAGCTCGCCGGGCCGCTCGAAGCCGGCACCACCATTCCGTTGACCCTGACCTTCGAGGATGCCGACGGCAAGCGCAGCACGATGGAACTCGAAGTGCCGGTCAAGCCGCTGACCCACGGCCAGGGCGGCCACGGCCATGGCCATGGGCACGGCCACGGCCACGGCCACGGCCACAAGCACTAGCGGGCCCCCGGCAGAGTTCGGCCAGCTAGAGCCGTTCGGGCATCGTGAAATAGGCGCTGGAGCGACCGGCCGTCTCGCGCGCCCGGTCGAGCTCGATCCGGGCGACGGTGCGCAGGTGCACCTCGTCCGGCCCGTCGAGCAGGCGCAGCGCCCTGCCCCAGCGGAAGAACTCGGCAAGCGGTGTATCGGGCGTCAGCCCCATGGCGCCGAAGAGCTGGATCGCCCGGTCCAGCACCCGGCCCTGCAGGCGGGCGGCCACCACCTTGATGCCGGCCACCTCGGCGCGCGCGCCCTTGTTGCCCTGGGCATCGATCTGCCAGGCCGCGCGCAGCACGAGCAGCCGCGCCTGGTCGATCTCGAGCCGCGACTCGGCGATCCACTGCTGCACGTTCGCATAGCCGTGCAGGTAGTGGCCGAAGGCGCGCCGCTCGAGCGCGCGATCGCACATCAGCTCGAGCGCGACCTCGCACTGCCCGATCGTGCGCATGCAATGGTGGATGCGGCCCGGCCCGAGCCGGGCCTGCGCCATCGCGAAGCCCTGGCCCTCGGCGCCGAGCAGGTGGTCGGCGGGCACGCGCACGTCGCGAAAGACCAGCTCGCAATGCCCCTCGGGCGCGACATGGTCGAGCACCGGGATGTTGCGCACCACGGAAAGGCCCGGGGCATCCATCGGCACGATGACCATGCTGTGGCGCGAGAGCCGCGGCGCCTCCTCGTCGGGATTCGAGACGCCCAGCACGATCACGAAGCGGCAGTCCGGGTGCGCGGCTCCGGTGATGAACCACTTGCGGCCGTCGACCACGTAGTGCTCGCCGTCGCGACGGATCGTGGTGCGGATGTTGGTCGCGTCCGACGAAGCGACATCGGGCTCGCTCATGGCGAAGGCCGAGCGGATCTCGCCCTCGAGCAGCGGCCGCAGCCAGCGCCGGTACTGCGCGGGGCTCGCGAACAGCTTGAGCAGCTCCATGTTGCCGGTATCGGGCGCGCTGCAGTTGAAGACCTCGGCCGACCAGGGCACCCGCCCCATGAGCTCCGCGAGCGGAGCGTACTCCACGTGCGACAGCCCGATGCCCGGCTCGTCCTCGCCCAGGCTCGGCAGGAAGAAGTTCCAGAGATCCTCGGACTTCGCATAGGCCTTGAGGTCCGCGAGGAAGGGCGGCGGATAGTCGCCGGCGGCGACCGCCCGGTGCCAGTCCGCATTGACCGGCAGCACCCAGCGCTCGATCAGGTCGGCGACCCGGCGCTGCAGCTCGAGCGAGCGTTTCGAATGGGTAATGTCCATGCAGGTCCTCCTCGGACGAGTGCCTTGCCCTCCAGGGGTGATCTTCGCTTCTTGTACGCCAGCATGGCTTGATCCAGGGCAATGCCGGCGAACAGGCGGGTTTTTGTCGGGCTTACCCGGCGACCGGATACGGATCCTGGGCTCAAGATTTTCCTCGTCGGATCGATAGACGTAATGAGTGACACCAGGACTGGTCGACCCGGGGGAGGGCGTTCATGCTGGCATTCATCAGGAATCTCTTCGAGCGGCCCGGAAAGGATGGCCGGGGAGCGGGGAGCGCGGCCGCGGCCGGCGCCGCGGGGGAAGCGGCGCACAAGCCCGCCGCGCAACGGCGTGCATCACGGTCCTTTGCGAAGATGTACGCAAAAAGCCTGGCGTTGGGCAAGGAAGACGGAAGATATCGCATGTTCGAAGCGCGACCCGATGCCGGTATGCGGCCCCTGCTTGGCTGCGGCCCCACGCTGAACGTCGACGGTACGCCGATGGTGGGCGACACCGGCTTCGACGAGCGCGGCCGGCCCTACGGGGTCATCGAGGATTTCGGCTGAGCCAGGTATCGAGCTGCCGGGCGAACGCCTGCGTGTCGCGCTGGCTGAAGGCCGCCGGGCCGCCGGTGTCGACCCCCGTCGAGCGCAGCGAATCCATGAAGTCGCGCATCGCGAGCCGCTCGCCGATGGTCTCGGGCGAGTAGGCTTCGCCACGGGGGCTGATCGCAAGGCCGCCCTTCGCGATCGCCTCGGCGGCCAGCGGGATGTCCTGGGTCACCACCAGGTCGCCCGGGTTCATCCGCGCGACGATCTCCTTGTCGGCCTCGTCGAAGCCGCGCCGGACCTGCAGGAAGGAAATCTGCGGGGACGCCGGCACCGCCAGCGCCTGGTTCGCCACCAGCGTGAGCGGGATGCCGGTGCGCCGGCTCGCGCGAAAGAGGATGTCCTTGATGACGCCGGGGCAGGCATCGGCATCCACCCATATGCGGGATCGTTCCATCGGGCGAGCTTACCCTTGCCTGCTATTCGGTGCCCGGCACATTGACCCGGTCGGCACGCCTCGCTCGTTGCATTGGAAACCACTGTGAGGAACGACATGAAGAAGCTGATCGCCACATCCCTGGTCGCGGTAGCCGCCGTCGCCTGCACGCCGATGGAGAGGACTCCGGGCGCCGGTGCGCGCGGCTCCTCCGGTGGGCATGCGCAGCACGAAACCGCCGCGCCGGTGGGGACGGAGGCGCGGTTTCACGCGGAGCCCGCGCAACGGGTCACGAGCCCACCGCCCCTGCGGGCTGACGAAGGCATGCGGGCCATGACCTCGCGACCGCACCCGCTGCCCGTGCCGGCGCCGCCCGTCGCGGATCGCGAGAGCTACCAGCGCATCGAGACCAGCCCGGTCCACCAGGTGGCGGAAGCGCCCGTGTCGACCTTCAGCGTGGATGTCGATACGGGCAGCTACAGCAACGTTCGCCGCATGCTGCTCGCCGGGCGGCTGCCGCCCAAGGACGCGGTCCGCGTCGAGGAGATGGTCAACTACTTCCCGTACGACTATCCCGGCCCGACCGACGGGCATCCCTTCGCCGTCCATGCCGAAATGGTGGACAACCCGTGGCGACCGGGCTCGCGGCTGCTGCGCATCGGCATCAAGGGCGAGGACCGGGCGCGGGAAAGCCTTCCGCCGGCGAACCTCGTGTTCCTGGTGGACGTCTCGGGCTCGATGGGCAGCGCGAACAAGCTGCCGTTGCTGAAGTCCTCGCTCAAGCTGCTCGTGCAGCGGCTACGGCCGGAGGATCGCATCTCGCTGGTGACCTACTCGTCGGGCACGAATCTCGTGCTGCGCAATGCCGCCGGCAGCGAGAAGGGAAGGATCAGCTACGCGATCGACTCGCTGCGGGCCGGCGGCAGCACCGCAGGGGCGAGCGGCCTCGATCTCGCCTACCGCACGGCGCAACAGGGCTATATCCCGGGCGGCATCAATCGCATCCTGCTCGCGACCGACGGCGACTTCAACCTGGGCATCACGGACTTCGACCAGCTGAAGTCGATGGTGGAGGAACGACGCAAGTCGGGCGTCGCGCTCTCGACCCTCGGATTCGGCGTGGGCGACTACAAGGAGCACCTGATGGAGCAGCTCGCCGATGCGGGTGACGGGGCCTACTCCTACATCGATACGCTCATGGAAGCGCACAAGGTCCTCGTGAACGAGGCGAGCTCCACCCTCGAGACCATCGCGCGGGACGTCAAGATCCAGGTGGAGTTCAATCCGGCGCGGGTCAGCGAGTATCGGCTCGTCGGCTACGAGAACCGCATGCTCGCCCGCGAGGACTTCAACAACGACCGGGTCGATGCCGGCGACATCGGCGCCGGCCATACGGTGACGGCGATCTACGAACTGACGCTGGCCGGCATGCCGGGCTATGTCGATCCGCCGCGCTACGGCGGGCATGATCCGGCGCCTGCCGGCGCCGGATCGTCACGGGCGGGCGCGGGCACTGGCGCGGCGAACGACCCGTCCCGCGAGTTCGCCTTCGTCAAGCTGCGCTACAAGCGCCCCGGGGAGTCCGCGAGCACACTGATGACGCGGCCGGTGACGACCGACGACGTCCGCGACCTCGCGGCGGCCGATGCCGACAGCCGCTTCGCGATCGCCGTCGCCGGCTTCGGGCAGCTGCTGCGCGGCGGCCGGTACACCGGTGACTGGGACTGGTTGACGGTGCGCGAGCTCGCGACGACGGCGCGCGGCGAGGATCCGTTCGGCTATCGGGGCGAATTCCTGCGGCTCGTGGACCTCGCCTCCTCGCTCGGCACGCCGCGACCGGAGCCGGCAGGCACGGGCGGCTGAACCGGGTCGCCCGCTGTCGGCGGTCCCGAATCGGGCGATCATGCGGCTTTCCCGCCATCGAACATGACGCATGCCGACCACTGACGCGAGCCCGGCCGACGGGCTCGCCGAACTGCCCGACGAAGACCTGATGCTGCTGGTGGCGCGCGGCCTCGTGCAGGAGCCGGCGACCGAGCTCTTCTCGCGCCACAACCGCGACCTCTACAACTTTCTCGCCTGGCTGTGCGGGGGCAACCTCGCCGAAGCCGA
>DAIMFM010000220.1:0-5163 GCA_036724585.1 Burkholderiaceae bacterium
ACGCCGCGGCTCGATGCGCAGTTCGGAGCACATGCCGCCCTGGGCCAGGACACGCATTCTCTCTTGCATGGCGTCATCGACGCACATGAAGACCTTCGTCCTCCGTTCGCCTTTGCTGCCCCGCTCGATCGAAATGGTTTCCCAGTATCCCGCGCGCAGCCTCGGCGCGTCGCGGAGATCGATCGAACCCTGGGCGAACGCACCGCCGGCGACGGCCGCCGCCGCAAGCGCGATCCTGATCTGGAATGGCTTCATGGCTATCGGTTCCTTCTTCGCCTCCATCAGCACGCTCCGTTCCTGCGCGCATGGAGTGCGTGCGCAACAGCGCCGCCCATTCCAGATGCTGTCGTCGGGTCGTCGCCGGTTCGCAAAGCGACTACCATACCTTGCGTACCGCAGCGGCGGTACCGATCTGCGCCTGCCGAGCGGCCGGCTGATCGTCGGTGCCGACGAAGGCAAACTGAGGAATCCACGATGCTCCAGGACCGCTACGGCGATGTCGCCGCCAAGCTGCAGGACCACGTCGTGACGCTGGAGATACAGCGTCCGCCGCACAATTTCTTCGACCATGCCCTGATCCGCGACCTCGCGGATGCGCTGCGCGACATCGACGAGACCACCGAAGCGCGCGTCGTCCTGCTCTGCGCGCAGGGCAAGTCGTTCTGCGCCGGCGCCAATTTCGCCAAGGGCCAGGCCTCGGTACTCGACAGCTCGACGCCGCGCGGGCGCAATCCGCTCTACGAGGAAGCCGTGCGGCTGTTCTCGAACAAGAAGCCGGTGATCGCCGCGGTCCAGGGCGCCGCCATCGGCGGCGGCTTCGGCCTTGCCGTTTTCGCGGACTTCCGGATTGCCAGTCCCGATGCGCGATTCGGCGCCAACTTCGTCAAGCTCGGCATCCATCCGGGTTTCGGGCTGACCTACACCCTGCCCAGGCTGATCGGCGAACAGCGCGCCGCGGAGATGTTCCTCACCGGCGAGCGTGTCGACGGCGAGACGGCGCTCGCCTGGGGCCTCGTCGACCGGCTGGTACCGGCGGAATCCCTGCGCGAGGAGGCTTTCGCGTTCGCCCGTTCGATCGCCGTCAACGCGCCGCTCGCGGTGCAGTCGACGCGCCTGACGCTGCGTCGCGAGATGGCCGCGCGCGTCGAGGCACAGACCGACCGGGAAGGCGCGGAGCAGGCCTGGCTGGCCCGCACCGAGGACCACCAGGAAGGCATCCGCTCGGTGGCGGCGCGCGAGCCGGGGAAATTCGTGGCCCGCTGAAATCCGCTGGCACGCGCCTCGCCGGGCCCCCCTCAGGGCTCCAGCCGCTCCACCCCGCCCAGCCACGGCCGCAAGGCCGCGGGGATCGCAATGCTGCCGTCGGCCTGCTGGTGGTTCTCGAGCATCGCGACGAGCGTGCGCCCCACGGCCAGGCCCGAGCCGTTCAGGGTATGCACGAGCTCGGGCTTGCCCTTGGCCGGACGGAAGCGCGCCTGCATGCGCCGGGCCTGGAAATCGCCGCAGTTCGATACCGACGAGATCTCGCGATACGCGCCCTGCCCCGGCAGCCAGACTTCGAGGTCGTATGTGGTACGGGCGCCGAAGCCCATGTCGCCGGCGCACAGCAGCATCACCCGGTAGGGCAGCTCCAGGCGCTGCAGGATCTTCTCGGCATGCCCGACCATCTCCTCGAGCGCTTCGTCGGAGCGGGCGGGCTCGACGACCTGCACCATCTCGACCTTGTCGAACTGGTGCTGGCGAATCATGCCGCGGGTATCGCGCCCGTACGAGCCAGCCTCCGAGCGAAAGCACGGGGTATGCGCAGTCAGGCGCAGGGGCAGTGATGCCGCGGGCAGGATCTCGCCGCGCACGAAGTTCGTCAGCGAGACCTCGGAGGTCGGGATCAGGTAGAGCGCCTCGCCCTCGCCCTCCTGGCCGCCCTTGCGGGCGGCGAAGAGATCCTGCTCGAACTTCGGCAGCTGGCCGGTACCGCGCAGGCTCTCCGCGTTGACGATGTAGGGTGTGTAGCACTCGAGGTAGCCATGCTCGGTGGTGTGGACATCGAGCATGAACTGGGCGAGCGCCCGATGCAGCCGGGCCGCGGGTCCGCGCAGGACCGAGAACCGGGCACCGGAGAGCTTTGCGCCCGTCTCGAAGTCGAGCCCGAGCCCGGCGCCCACGTCGACATGGTCGCGCGGCGCGAAGGGCAGCTTCGGGGGTTCCGTGCCACCACCGGGGGCCCAGCGCCGCTGCTCGACGTTGGCGGTCTCGTCGCGCCCGTCGGGAACCCGGTCCGCCGGCAGGTTGGGCAGGTTCATCAGCCACTGCGAGACGGCCTCCTGCACCTCTTCGTTCTGCGTCGCGACGGCGGCGAGCTCGGCGCCGATCCCGGACACCTCGGCCATCACCGCGCTCGCATCCCCGCCCTTCGACTTCAGCTGGCCGATCGTCTTCGACAGCGCGTTGCGCCGGGCCTGCAGGGCCTCCGTCGATGTCTGCAGCGTCTTGCGACGCGCCTCGAGCGCTTCGAACGCGCTGGCATCGAGCTCGAAGCCGCGCCGCGCAAGTCGGGCACGGACCGATTCGAGGTCTTTTCGGAGCAGGCTGGGATCGAGCATCTTCTGTGTTCGCTTCGGCAGGATGGACGGCCGGATCGAGCGGATCCGCACCGCAGGGGTCGAAGCGGAAATGGTATCAGTGGCGCCCGGCCGCCCGCAGCCGACGCACTACTCGTCCTTGCCGGCCTCCTCGTCGAGCTTGCGCAGGAACGCCAGCTTCTCGCCGATCTTCGCCTCGAGCCCCCGTGGCACCGGCCGGTACCAGTTCGGCTCCTTCATCCCCTCGGGGAGATAGGTCTCGCCGGCCGCATAGGCATGGGGTTCGTCGTGCGCATACCGGTAGGCATGCCCATGGCCGAGCTCCTTCATGAGCTTCGTGGGCGCGTTGCGCAGGTGCACCGGAACCTCGCGGCTGCGGTCCTGCTTCACGAAGGCGCGGGCGGCGTTGTACGCGTTGTAGCCGGCGTTGCTCTTGGGAGCCACCGCCAGGTAGATGGCGGCCTGGCCGAGCGCGAGCTCGCCCTCGGGGCTGCCGAGACGCTCGTAGGTGAGCGCGGCATCGTTGGCGATCTGCATGGCGCGGGGGTCGGCCAGGCCGATGTCCTCCCACGCCATGCGCACGATCCGGCGCGCGAGGTAGCGCGGGTCGGCCCCGCCATCGAGCATGCGGCTGAGCCAGTACAGGGCGCCATCGGGGCTGGAGCCGCGCACCGCCTTGTGGAGCGCCGAGATCTGGTCGTAGAAGCTGTCGCCGCCCTTGTCGAACCGGCGGGTGTTGAGGCTCAGGGCGCTCGTGACGAAATCGGCGTCCACGTCCGTGACGCCGGCGACGCCGGCCGCCGTGGCGGCCTGTTCCAGCAGGTTGAGGAGGCGGCGCGCATCGCCGTCGGCATAGCCGACGATGGTGGCGACGGCCTGCTCGTCGAAGTGCAGGTGCGCCAGCGCCCTGTCGCGCGCCCTCGCGAGCAGCTGGCGCAGTTCGTCGTCGCCCAGGGGCTCGAGCACATAGACCTGCGCCCGCGAGAGCAGCGCCGAATTGACTTCGAAGCTCGGGTTCTCGGTCGTGGCCCCGATGAAGGTGAAGAGCCCC
This sequence comes from Burkholderiaceae bacterium, assembly GCA_036724585.1. Taxonomy (GTDB): domain Bacteria; phylum Pseudomonadota; class Gammaproteobacteria; order Burkholderiales; family Burkholderiaceae_E; genus JAMLIN01. The sequence goes on from DAIMFM010000220.1 coordinate 3,631, forward strand.
GACTCGACATGCGGCAGCAGGGCGTCCTGCTGCGACTTGTTGAATCGGTGGATCTCGTCGACGAACAGGATCGTGTGCCTGCCCTGCGAGAGATGGTGCCGGGCCTTCTCCATCGCCTCGCGGATGTCCTTGACCCCGGAGAACACGGCCGACAGCGAAATGAACTCGCAGTCGAAGGCGCTCGCCATGAGCCGGGCCAGCGTCGTCTTGCCGACGCCGGGCGGCCCCCAGAAGATCATCGAATGGGGCTTGCCGGACCTGAAGGCGAGGCGCAGCGGCTTGCCCTCGGCCAGCAGGTGCGACTGCCCGATGACTTCGTCCAGCGTCCGTGGGCGCAGGGCCTCGGCCAGCGGCGCGGCGGGGTCCTGGCTAAACAGGTCGGCCATGGCCCCCCGCCCTCCTATTGGCGAATGACGTCGGTGCCGGGAGGCACCTCGAAGCGGAAGGTGCCGGGCGCGAAATCCGGGCTGGTATCGATGGCTTCGAAGCGAAAGCGCACCGTGCGACCGAAGGCATCGAGCACTTCCATGGCGCGCGGCAGCGAATCCTCGAAGCCGATCCGGATGCGCTCGAAGCCGGCGTCGCCGCTGCGCGGCGTCGCGAGCAGCCACTGCAGGCCGTCCTGCTCGCCGGCATCGGCCAGGACGAAGTCCGCCTCGAGCCCGCCCGAGCCGAACAGGATGGCGGCCGGGGTGGCGCCCATCGCCTCGGCCATCGGCCGGACCGTCACCTGCTCGAGGTCGCGGTCGTAGAACCAGACCTGTTCGCCGTCCGCGACCATCAGCTGCTCGTAGGGACGGATGACTTCCCAGCGAAAGCGGCCCGGTCGGTCGAAGGCGAAGCGGCCCTTGCTGCGCTCGACCCGGCTCGCCGAGCCGCCGACCGTCTCCTGGGTGAAATCCCCGCTGGCGCGAGAGGTCCCGGCGAGGAAGCGCTCGAGCGACTCGATGGCGCCGGCGGCCCAGGCAGGCCCGCAAGCCAGCGCAAGGACCGCCGCGAGCGCGAGCGCCCTGCCGCTACGCGCCAGCCCGGCGATTCGATCGATGCCCATGGAGCGGAACAACGCCCGCGACGGGCGCTGGTTGACCCGCGAGGCCCGCGATCGGCTGGATGGGCCGGCCCGGGGTGCTTCCTGCACGGTACTAGTCGTCTTCGCCGGTATTGCGCGGCACGAGAATGTCGCGGTTGCCGTTGGTCGCCATCTGCGACACGAGCCCGGCCTGCTCCATCTGTTCGAGCAGCCGGGCAGCCCGGTTGTAGCCGATCCGCAGGTTGCGCTGGACGAAGGAAATCGAGGCGCGCCCGCTCTTGAGGACCACGGCGACCGCCTGGTCGTACATCGGGTCGGCCTCGCCCTCGATGCCCGCTTCGCCCAGCGTCTTGCTCAGGCCGCCGAAGCCGACGGCGCTGCCGGGGTCGGCCTCCTCGGGGACGCCCCCCTCGAGGATGCCCTCGATGTAGTCGGGCTCGGCCACCAGCTTCCAGCTCTCGACGACCTTGTGCACTTCCTCGTCGGCCACGAAGGCGCCGTGG
>DAIMFM010000221.1:0-5141 GCA_036724585.1 Burkholderiaceae bacterium
TGCCCCAGGTGGTGAAGTCGGCGCGGGTGATGAAGCAGGCGGTCGCCCACCTGATCCCCTACATCGAGGCCGAGCGCGAGCAGATCGCGGCCGCCGGCGGGGATGTCCGCACCAAGGGCCGGGTGGTGATCGCCACCGTCAAGGGCGACGTCCACGACATCGGCAAGAACATCGTCTCGGTCGTGCTCCAGTGCAACAACTTCGAGGTCGTCAACATGGGGGTGATGGTCCCCTGTGCCGACATCCTCGCCAAGGCGAAGGAGGTCGACGCCGACATCATCGGCCTGTCGGGCCTGATCACGCCCTCGCTCGAGGAGATGGCGCATGTCGCGCGCGAGATGGAGCGCGACGAATGGTGCCGCCAGCGCAACATGCCGCTGCTCATCGGCGGGGCGACCACCTCGCGGGTGCATACCGCGGTGAAGATCGCGCCGCACTACAGCGGCCCGGTCATCTACGTGCCCGATGCCTCGCGCTCGGTGCCGGCGGTGCAGCAGCTGATCAGCGCCGATTCGCGCGAGGCCTACCTCGAATCGATCCGCAACGAGTACGAAACGGTGCGGACCCGGCATGCCGCCAGGAAGGGGCCCGCCCTGGTCTCGATCGCCGAGGCGCGCGCCAACAAGGCGCCGGTGGCCTGGCGCATGGCCGCCGACGATCATCCCGGCGAGGCGCCACACCCCATGGTGAGCTACGTTCCGCCCCGGCCGAAGTTCATCGGCCGGCGCGAGTTCCGCAACATCGACCTCGCCAGCATCGCCGCCTACATCGACTGGCAGCCGCTGTTCCAGGCCTGGGACCTGGCCGGCCCTTATCCGGCGATCCTCGAGGACCCGGTGGTCGGCGAATCCGCGCGCAAGGTCTTCGAGGACGCGCGCCGCATGCTCGACCAGCTGATCGCCGGGCGCTGGCTGTCGGCCAGCGCGGTGGTCGGCTTCTGGCCGGCCAACACCATCAACGACGACGACATCGAGGTCTATACCGACGAGTCGCGCAGCGAGATCGCGTTTACCTGGCGCAACCTGCGCCAGCAGACCGCCAAGCGCGAGGGCGTCGCCAACAAGTCGCTGGCCGATTTCGTCGCACCGCGCTCGATCGACGGCCAGCCTTCGGGCATCGCCGACTACGTCGGCATGTTCGCGGTCACCGCCGGGGCGGGGATCGAGCCGCACCTGCAGCGCTTCCTGAAGGACAACGACGACTACTCGGCCATCATGCTCGAGGCGCTGGCCGACCGGCTCGCCGAGTCACTGGCCGAGATGATGCACGAGCGGGTGCGCCGCGACCTCTGGGGCTACGCCCCCGACGAGGCGCTCGGCGTCGACGACCTGATCGCCGAGCGCTATGTCGGCATCCGCCCGGCGCCCGGCTACCCGGCCTGCCCGGAGCACACGATCAAGCGGGCGCTGTTCGACCTGCTGCAGGCGGGCGAGGTCGGCATCGAGCTCACCGAGTCGCTCGCCATGCAGCCGGCCGCGAGCGTCTCGGGTTTCTACCTTTCGCATCCACAGGCCGACTACTTCAACATCGGCCCCATCGGCCCCGACCAGTTCGCCGACTACCTGGCCCGCTCGGGCCGCGAGGAAGGCGAGCTGCGCCGGGCGCTGGCGCCCAGCCTGGGCTGAAGCGCGGCCAGTCCGGTCGCGCAAGGCCACTTCGACAAGGGGACAAGCATGAGCCGAATCTACGACGACAACTCACTGTCCATCGGGAACACCCCGCTGGTACGGCTGAACCGCGTCACCGATGGCGCCGACGCCACGGTGCTCGCGAAGATCGAGGGACGCAATCCGGCCTATTCGGTCAAGTGCCGCATCGGCGCGGCCATGATCTGGGATGCCGAGAAGAAGGGCCTCCTGGGCCCGGGCAAGGAACTGGTCGAACCCACCAGCGGCAACACCGGCATCGCGCTCGCCTACGTGGCCGCCGCCAGGGGCATTCCCCTCACCCTGACGATGCCCGACACCATGAGCATCGAGCGGCGCAAGCTGCTGCTCGCCTACGGCGCGAAGCTCGTGCTCACCGAAGGCGCCAAGGGCATGAAGGCGGCGATCGCCAGGGCCGAGGAGATCGTCGCCTCGGACCCGAAGAAATACGTGTTGCTGCAGCAGTTCGAGAATCCGGCCAACCCGGCGATCCACGAGTCGACCACGGGGCCCGAGATCTGGAACGACACCGACGGCGCGATCGACATCCTCGTCTCGGGCGTGGGAACCGGCGGCACCATCACCGGCGTGGCGCGCTTCATCAAGAACACCAAGGGCAAGGCGATCCAGGCGATCGCCGTCGAGCCGACCGCAAGCCCGGTGCTCACCCAGGCGCGCGCCGGCGCTGCGCTCACCCCCGCGCCCCACAAGATCCAGGGCCTGGGGGCCGGCTTCATACCGGGTACGCTCGACCTCTCGCTCATCGATGGCGTCGAGCAGGTGTCGAACGAGGATTCCGTCGATTACGCCCGCCGCCTTGCCCGCGAAGAGGGCATCATCTCCGGCATCTCGAGCGGCGCCGCCGTGGCCGCCGCGGTGCGCCTGGCGAAGCAGCCCGCCAACAAGGGCAAGACGATCGTGGTGGTGCTGCCCGACTCCGGCGAGCGCTATCTCAGCTCGATCCTCTTCGAAGGCACCTTCGACGCCGCCGGAATGCCGGTCGCCTGATGCCCGCCTCGCATCCGGGCGCGTTCGCCTCGCGTCCGGGGGCTCCTGCATCGCATCCGGGCGCCGCAAGGCAAACGGCGGCCCGGGTCGCCTGACCGGGGCCGCCGCTGCGGACACGCCCCTCGCGGGGCCGTCCGTGCTTCAGGCGACGCTCAGAACTTGGCCGACATGCCGCCCGAGAAGGCACTGACCTTCTCGCCGGCCCCGGTCGGCTGGTAGGACTGGCCGTGGCCCGAGCGGGCGAGGCGATAGGTCGCGCCCGCATCGTTGGACAGCTCGGCGTACACCGCGTAGACCTCGACCGCCTTGTTGATCTTGTAGTACGCGCCGATCGCGATCTCGTCCGCGCCGTCGTTGCCGGCGTCGGATTCGTCGGCTTCCATGTACTGGACCGCGAGCTTCCAATCCTTGGCGAGCTTCATCGACGCATTGATCGCGAAGGCATCGCGCTCGACCTCGGCGCCCCAGCCATCGTCGCTCAGCATCTCGTAGAGGCCGCCGATCTCGAAGTTGCCGAAGACGTAGTTACCGCCGAAGCGCAGGGCTTCCGCATCGGCGCCGGCGGTGCCGTCCATGTCCTGCTGCGTCTCGTAGGCAATGCCCACGCCCCAGTTGTCCGCCTTGTACGACAGGCCCGCGCCGAAGAGCTGGTTGTCGCTCTGGTCCGGATCGGTCACGTCCTCGAAGTCGTTGGCCGCCATCAGGTCGAAGGCGAAGCCGCCGCCCCGGTAGCCGTAGGTGATCATGTTCTTGGCGCGCACGTTGAACAGGTGGTCACCGGTGGAGACCTGGCCGAGGATGCCGCGGCGGTCGGCGACGGTATCGCCGAACTCGGTGTAGGCGCTCGCCAGCCGCTTGAGCGGAGTGTCCTCGATGCCGATCAGCACGTGGCCCCAGTTGCCGCCCACGCCGAGGTAGCGCGAACGGGCCTTGAGCTCGCCGACTTCGCCGACGACGTCGATCTCGGATTCGAACTTCCACAGCGCCTTGGTGGTGGCGCCCAGGTCGATCTCGCCCTTGAAGCCGAAGCGCGAGGAGTTCGACACCACTTCCGAATCGGACGCATCGGGGACCGCCGCCGTGGCGCTGCCGCGGTCGTAGAGGTCATAGGAAACATGCAGCTTGCCGTAGACCTGGAGGGTCTTGCCCATCAGGTCGACATCCGCGCGGGCGGCGGGGGACAGGAGGAAGCCGGCCAGGGCCAGCGCGATGGCATGTCGTTTCATCTCGTTTCCAGCTTTTGTTCGGAAATGGCGCCGGACGTCGTTTGCTGCACTGCGACCGGCTCGTAGGGGCGTGGCGGCATTGCGCCGGATCACGACAGCGCGCAGTCTGTGTCCGGTTTGTGAGCGTTTCGGGTCGATTCGATGTCAAATCGATGAAGATGGCTTGTGATCGGCGCGCGGCGCGGGTCTTGCGGCCGGCTCCCGGATCTCGGGCCAGGTTTCGCGCAAGACGACGATCGATGTCCATTCCGGTGTCGCTGCGATATCGGCCATCGGTCCGGTGAGCCCGAAAATGCTTGACAGGTTTTTGGCGATTGCGCAGAATGAATGTTCATTCAGTGACAATTGCTGCATCGCAGCGTGCGGCGTCGCACCGTCCATCCCGCTCCCCTCGGAGCCGCCCGAACCGAATCGGGACTCCCGTGAACACCAACAAGATCCAGGCTCCCGCCTTCCGCTTTCCCGTTCGCCGGCTCGCGCCGGTCGCGCTCCTCGCCGTCCTGGCGCTGGCCGCCTGCAGCCAGGAGGCCCCGCCGGCGCCGCCCGCGCCACCGCCGCCCGAAGTGCTGACGGTGACGATCGAGCCGCAGACGGTGACGCTCAACACCGAACTCGCCGGCCGGACCTCGCCCTACCTCGTGGCCGAGGTCCGGCCCCAGGTCTCGGGCATCATCCGGGAGCGCAAGTTCACCGAGGGCAGCGACGTCAAGGCGGGCCAGGTCCTCTACCAGGTCGACGATGCCGTCTACAAGGCCGCCAGCGAGAGCGCCCGCGCCGCGCTGGCCAAGGCCGAGGCAAACGCCAAGAGCGCGCAGATCACCGCCAACCGCTACGAGGAACTCTCCCGCGTCGACGCCGTCAGCCGCCAGGCGCGCGACGATGCCCGCGCCGCGCTCGCCCTGGCCAAGGCCGATGTGGCCGCCGCCAAGGCCGCGGTCGAATCCGCGCGCATCAGCCTCGACCACACCCGGATCACCGCCCCGATCGGCGGGCGCATCGGCCGCTCTTCGGTCACCGCCGGCGCGCTCGTGACGACCAACCAGGCCCAGTCGCTCGCGACGATCCAGCAGCTCGATCCGATCTACGTCGACCTGACCCGTTCGGCGAACGAACTCATGGAGATGCGGCGCGACCTCGCCAGCGGCAAGCTGCGCAGCGTCGGCAAGGACCAGGCTCGAGTGAAGCTCCTCCTGCCCGACGGCAGCGCGTACGAGCACGAGGGCCGGCTCCAGTTCTCCGAAGTCACCGTCGACCCGGCGAC
>DAIMFM010000222.1:0-5095 GCA_036724585.1 Burkholderiaceae bacterium
GGCGTGGACCTGCCGCAAGCGGTCGCGGCCGTCGCGCGCATCGGGGCCGATCGCATCGCCGACTTCCAGGACGCCGCGCTGGCGGCCGACTACCTCGACCGGGTCGCCGCCTGGGTCGCGCTCGAGCGCCAGGCCGGGACGGACCCCGGCCACGGCGCGAGCACTGCGGCGGCGCGTGCCCTCGCGCTGTGGATGCCCTACCAGGACGTGATCCGCGTCGCGGACCTCAAGTCGCGCTTCGCCCAGGTGCGCGCCGATGTCGATGCGGCGCCCGACGAACCGGTGGTGGTGCGCGACTACCTGCGGCCGCGCATCGCGGAGGTCGCCGACATCCTGCCGACGCCGCTGGCGGGGCGACTCGCGGCCTGGGCCGCGCGTCGTGGTCGCAGCGAACTGGCCGGGGGCGTGCGCCTGCCGACCAGCCGGGCGCACGGACTGCTCGCGATGCGCATGCTGGCCCGCCTGCGGCCCCTGCGCCGGCGCTCCAGCCGCTTCGCCCGCGAGATGGCGCTCATCGCACGCTGGGATGCGGCGCTGCGCGAAGCGCTCGCGCTCGATGCCGGCCTCGCCCTCGAGATCGCCCGGCTGCCGTGCCTGATCAAGGGCTACGGCGACACGCACGCGCGCGGGCTGTCGAACTTCGAACGCATCCTCGAGCGCCATGTGGAGACGGCCGCGGAGCATCCCGCCGCGCGTGCCCGCGCGATCCGGGAGGCCGCCGCCGCGGCGCTCGCCGATCCCGAGGGCAGGGCACTCGCGCAGGCCCTCGGCGATCCCGTGCCCGAGCCGCCCGTGCGCCCGATCCGGATCGTGCGCCGCCCGCGCAACACCCAAGGCAGCGCCGACCGGGCACTCTGATTGCGCTCCTTGCCGACCTCGTGGTGCTCCAGGGACTCGATGCCGGCGAACTGAGCTGGAACATGTGGCCGCCGCGCCTTGCGCGCCCGACTGATGGGGCGCAGCGAGTTCTGAGCTGGCGCTTGCTGCGGCCCGGAACGAAAGTTACGATGGCGCACCAAAAAGAAAAAGGATCCGGCCGATGATCCCGAGACGGCATGTCGTACACGTGATTGGCATGACCCTGGCGCTCGGCGTCATGTACCCGGCGGGGGCCGGGGCCGAGGTCCGGATCCCCGGATGCGCGGAAATGGACGCTTGGGCAGTAAAGGCTGAGGGTTCACCGATGTGGTCGCCGAATGACCTCGGCAGCCGCAAGTCGATCACCGGCCACCTGTTCGGCCCGGAAGCCACGCAGCTCTTCGGCGCCCCGGTGCTGGACTGGACAGTGGAAGAGGCCGGCGCCGTGCGCAAGGCCATGATCGATTGTCGGCGCGCCAACAAGGACCGTGCCGTCGGCAAGGCGTACAACTACCTGCAGAGCCAGATCAGCAGTCGCCTCTCCAACTACCTGAAGAATATGACGGAGGCGCGCGCGGCGATCGGCACCGCACTCGACGGCCTGCAGGCCGCGCCGGCATCGGCGCCGCTGCTGCGTTTCTACACCCTGATGGGCAAGGCCTCGGACAAGGCCTCCTACGGCCAGATGAACGAGGCTGCCCGCCAGCTCGGGGCGCAGATGCGTACGGCGATTCCCCTGGTCATGGCCCTGCGGGACATGCCGGCCGAGGAGATTCGCTCGCGCGTCGAGCCGCGGGGTGCTGAGCGCGCCGACGCCATGCGTCAGAAAGTGACCGACGACCTCGTCGCCTCGGTCGCGGGGTTCCCGGCATCGGGCCCGGGTCTCGACCGGATCGCCAAGGCCCAGCGGGAGTTTCCGAAGGCCTACGGGGAGGTGCTCGAGCCCGGGCAGATGGCGGCCATCCAGAAGGCCCTGGTCGAGCGCAAGCGCGCCATCGGCGAGGAGATCGTCGCCATCACCGTGAAGCAGGTCGGCCAGTCCTCGCAAGGGGCCGACGCATTCCAGGACCTGGAGCGCCGCTCGAACGCCGCCATCCTGCCGGCGCTCGAGGCCGCGCACTCGGAGGCAATCCTCACGGCGGTCCGGGCGCGCCGCGAGGAGGTCGCGGGCATTCTCACGGCCAGCATGACGAAGAACCTGAAGGGTCTGGACGAAACCCAGGCATCCATCGACGCCATCGACCAGCAGGTGATGCCCTGGCTCAAGTCGCTGCCGGCCGGTACCGAGGCGATGAAGGCGAAGCTGACCGAATTCGCCACCGCCCGACGCGCGGAAATCCTGGAAGAGGTCGAGGATGACGAGTCCGGCGATCTGGAGGAACGTGTCTATCAGTCCGACAATGGCCGGATGAAGCTGGAGTTCGTCGACGACGAGCGGGTCTTCGCTACTGCCGGCGGCCAGACCGTCGCCGGCACGTATACCCAGGAGAAAGACGGTCGCATCGTACTCACCCTCGACGGCAAGTCCCAGGTCGTGAAGCGCGAGGGGCGGCGCATCGAGGGCTGGATGGCGTCCTTGCTGCGGACCGAATAGCAGCCGGCGAACGCCCGTCGCGGCGCCGCGTGTTCGCTCGATTCGACAGCGGTCGATGAATTGCCCCGCGCCGGACGGCTGGCTAACATGCCTGCATCGAAGGAGGAGCGCCGGCGATGCTGGCAACCTACACCTATCCCAGGTACGCCTACCGTCGGCCCCCCGAGCTCGACCGGCCTCGTCCCGGCCCCGCGCCGGTGGTCGTGGTGGGCGCCGGGCCGGTCGGCCTGGTGGCCGCGATCGATCTCGCGCAGGGCGGCACGCCCGTCATCCTGCTCGATGACGACGACACCGTATCGCTCGGCTCGCGCGGCGTCTGCTATGCCAAGCGCACGCTCGAGATCCTCGATCGCCTCGGTTGCCCGCAGGCGGCGGAGCGCGGCGTGTCCTGGAACGTCGGGCGCACCTTCTTCGACGAGGACGAGGTCTATCGCTTCAACCTCGCGCCGCAGGCCGACGAGCAGCGCCCCGGCATGGTCAACCTGCAGCAGTACTGGTTCGAGCAGTACCTGGTGGAGCGGGCGCAGTCGCTGGAGGCGCTGGACCTGAGGTTCCGCAACCGGGTGACCGGCATCGAGACCCGCCCGGACGGTGTTCGCCTTCGCGTCGAGACGTGCGACGGCGAGTACCTGCTCGACGCCGACTGGGTCATAGCCGCCGACGGCGCGCGTAGTCCGCTGCGGCGCATGCTGGGGCTCGATGTCGACGGCAAGGTGTTTCGCGACCGCTTCCTGATCGCCGACGTCGTCATGAAGGCCGACTTCCCGGCCGAGCGCTGGTTCTGGTTCGACCCGCCGTTCCACCGGGGCCAGTCGGTGCTGCTGCACAAGCAGGCCGACAACGTCTGGCGCATCGACTTCCAGCTGGGCTGGGATGCCGATCCCGAGGAAGCGAAGAAGCCCGAGAACGTGGTTCCGCGCATCCGCGCGATGCTGGGGCCCGAGCGCGAGTTCGAGCTCGAGTGGGTCAGCGTCTATACCTTCCAGTGCCGCCGCCTGAACGATTTTCGCCACGGCCGGGTGCTGTTCGTCGGCGACAGCGCGCACCAGGTGTCCCCGTTCGGGGCGCGGGGCGCGAACTCCGGCATCCAGGATGCCGACAACCTGTGCTGGAAGCTCGGGCTGGTCATCGCCGGCAAGGCGCCGGCCAGCCTGCTCGATACCTACAGCGCCGAGCGCGTTCCCGCGGCCGACGAGAACATCGCCAACTCCACTCGCTCGACCGACTTCATCACCCCCAAGAGCCGGGCGAGCCTCGTCTTTCGCAACGCGGTGCTCGAGCTTGCGCGCCACCATCCCTTCGCGCGCGCCCTCGTCAACTCCGGCCGGCTGTCGGTGCCGACCCATCTGCACGACTCCCCGGCCAACACGCCCGACGCCGAGCCCTTCGCCGGCCGCATGCGCCCCGGCGCCCCAATGGACGACGCGCCCGTCGCCGGCCCGGCCGGTGAATGGCTGCTGCCGCATTGCGGCGGCGGCTTCGTGCTGATGCTGTTCGTGGATCGGCCCGCCGCGCTGGCGCCGGCCACGCGCGATGCGCTCGCGATGCTGGCGCAGGGCGATGTGCCGGTGCAGGCGTTGCTGGTGGCGCCGGCCGATGCGCCGGTGGCCTGGGCCGAAGCCATGTCGGCGCCGCCCGGTGTCCGGGCGGTACGCGATGTCCGCGGCCTCGTGGCCGAGCGTTACGACGGCCGCGAGGGCACCTGCTATCTCATCCGGCCCGACCAGCATGTCTGCGCGCGCTGGCGCCGCTTCGATGCCGACTCCGTGGCGCGGGCGCTGGCTCGCGCGACCGGCGTCGGGCAGGGCGTCGGCGTCCTCGCCGCACAGGGCAGCCTCGCATGAAGCTCATCACCGAGCCGAACTTTCGCGACGGCGACGACCGGGGGCTCTGGCCGTACGCGAAGGGCGACGAGTTCTACGAGATGCTCATCGAGGCGCATCGCGACCTCGACGATGCCGGCAGCGCCATGCTCAACAGCAAGCTCGTCCTGCTGCTGGCCAACCATGTCGGCGAGCTCGCCGTCCTGCGCGAGGCGATCGACGCCGCCCGCGTGGGCATCACGCCGGCGGAGCCGGGCGACGGGCAGCCCGGCGCGGGCTGAACGGTGTCCGGACTCCACCGCGCCGGCCTGGCCTCAACGTACAAGGCGCCACCTACCAGTGCGTTGCGGGCGTCTCGGCGCCATTGCCGAGCGCGCGCTGCATGTACACCGTATCGAGCCAGCGCTCGAACTTCCAGCCGGAGTTGCGCAGCATGCCGACGACCTCGAAGCCGAGCGCGAGATGCAGCTGGATCGAGCCGGTGTTGGCGCTGTCGCCGATGATGGCCACCATCTGGCGCGCGCCGATCGCCTCGCAGCGCAGGAGCAGCTCGCCGACCAGGGCGCGGCCGGCGCCGCTGCGCTGCAGGTCGGCGGCGACGTAGACGGAATCCTCGACGCAGTAGCGATAGCCCGGCCGTGGCCGGTACTGGTTGGCATAGGCGAAGCCGGCGAGCCGGCCCTCGTGCTCGGCCACGAGATACGGCCAGCCGCCGGCGAGCACCGTGTCGCGGCGTCGGCGCATCTCGTCCTCGTCCGGCGGTTCGAACTCGAAGGAACCGGTGCCGTGGCGGACATGGTGGGCATAGATCGCGGTGACC
>DAIMFM010000223.1:0-5082 GCA_036724585.1 Burkholderiaceae bacterium
GCAAGCCCGCCGCCCGCAAGACGGCGCCGGTCGCCGCCTGGCCGTTCCCGACGAGCAGCAAGCCCTGAGCGCGTGAGCGCCCAGGGTTCGTAAGCTGAACCCGGGGTTGCCGGCAGCAATGGCAACCCGACTCGCTTTGGTCCCGGGCCCCTCGCGGTCCCGGGACTTTTTTGCGTCCAGGCGCCCGCGGCGCCGCGCGCATCTTTTATGCGAGAATTCCCGACACCGCAGGCGCCCGCCCTGCTTCCCGACTTCGCGGGCCGAGCACGACATCCGCGAAGCAACCCGCCGAGTTTCCCCGCCGATGTCCCAGACCTTGTGGTTCCTCGTCGAGACGCTTGCAAGCCTGCTCGCGACAGCCTGTATCCTGCGCGCCTACATGAACTGGGTGGGCGTCATCTCGCGCGACCCGATCGGCCAGTTCATCATTGCGGTGACCGACTGGCTGGTGCGCCCCTTGCGCCGGATCATCCCCGGCTCGCGAGGCATCGACTGGGCGAGCGTCGCGGCCGGTGCGCTGATCGCCCTGCTCCTCGCCTTCCTCTACCTTTCGATGATCGGCCGGTTCGGGCCCTCGGCGATCGGCGCCGCCGTCATCTTCGCGATCTACTACCTGCTCAAGTGGTCCCTCTACCTGCTGATGGGCGTGGTACTGCTCTCCGCGATCCTCAGCTGGGTCAATCCGCACGCGCCGATCGCGCCTACGCTCAATGCGCTCACCCGGCCCTTCCTCGCGCCGGTTCGCCGCATCATCCCGCTGGTGGGCGGCGTCGATCTCTCGCCGCTGGTGATCCTGATCGTCGTGCAGGTGCTGCTCGGCTTCCTCGCCTCGAGCTTCGTGCCGGGCATGCTGCGCCTGATCGGCGGCTGAGGCGGGACGGGCCGCCTCCCGGCATGCCCGAGTGGCTGACAGGCGTCGCCGGCCAGTGGCGCCTTCGGCTCCATGTGCAGCCCGGCGCATCGCGCACCGCGGTCCAGGGGGAGCACGACGGCTGCCTCAAGCTTGCGGTCGCGGCCCCGCCGGTCGACGGCCGGGCCAACGACGCCATCGTCAAGTGGTTCGCGAAGCGCCAGGGCGTGCCCCGCTCGGCTGTGCGCATCGCCGCCGGCGCCAGCGCTCGGCGCAAGACCCTGCTGGTGGAGGCGGATGTCGCGCCGGAGGTGTTCGACTCCCTCGCGTAGGCCTCACCAGGGCCGCTCGCCCCAGGCCTGCTCGAAGCGGGCGGCGATGGCGTCGCGGTCGACGGGGTGGTTCTGCGGCCCCTGGGATTCGATCTTGATCGCGCCCATCAGGCTGCCGAGCCGGGCGCAGCGCAACCAGTCGGAGCCGTTGGCGAGCCCGTAGAGCAGCCCGCCGCGATAGGCGTCACCGCATCCGGTCGGATCGACGGTGGCGCGCACCGGCGCTGCCTCGATCCGCTCGCGGACGCCGCCGTGGTAGAGCTCCGAGCCGTCGCCGCCCTTGGTGACGATGAGGGCATCGACCTCGCGAGCGATGGCTTCCTCGCTCATGCCGGTACGCTCGACCAGCATGGCGGCCTCGTAGTCGTTGACCACGACGGCGGTCGCGGCGTCGATGAACCGGCGCAGTTCCTCGCCGTCGAACATCGGCAGGCCCTGGCCCGGGTCGAACACGAAGGGCACGCCGGCGTCGGCCAGGCCCCGGGCATGGTCGATCATCGCCTGCTTGCCGTTGGGGCCGACGATGCCCCAGCAGGCGGGCAGCGCCGAGTCGACGCGCACGAGATGGGCGATCGACATCGCGCCCGGATGGAAGGCGGTGATCTGGTTGTCGGCGAGGTCGGTGGTGATGAAGGCCTGCGCCGTGTAGTGCGCCTCGTCCACCCGCATCGCGCCGGTGTCGATGCCGTGCGCGGCCAGGCGCTCGACGTACTCGACCGCGTCGTGGCCCACCGCCGCGAGGATCACCGGCTCGCCGCCGAGGCCGCGCAGGTTGTAGGCGATGTTCGCGGCGCAGCCACCGTACTCGCGCTTGAGTCGCGGGGTGAGGAAGGAGACGTTCAGGACGTGCGCGCGATCGGGCAGGATGTGGTCCTCGAAGCGGCCATCGAAGACCATGATCGTGTCGTAGGCCACCGAGCCGCTGACCAGGACGCGGCGCGTGCCGGTGGACGGGGCGGGGACGGGCTGGGAATCGGCCAAACTGTTTCTCCGGTGCCGCTCAGGGATAGAAGAGGATCGCCCGATAGCCGCTGGGCACGACTTCGTCGATCGCGATCTCGAGCGACACCGATTCCTCGGAGTTGCCCGGGAAGCCGTCCTCGATCCGCCCCCCGACGTGGTAGTCGCGCGGCAGCAGGACCTTGCTCGCCACCACGGCGCCGAAGGCGTCCGTGAGCGTCAGCTCGATCGCCGGCCACTGCACCGGGTGCGAGGCGCGGTTGCGCAGCAGTGCATCGAGCCTGTAGATGCCGGCAGAGCCGGCGCCGGCGAGTTCGAAGGATTCGATCGTCAGCTTGCCGGGCAGCCGCGGCAGTTCGATCTCGAGGCCCAGGGGCGCGCCCAGGGTGGACAGCAGGGGGCGTATCGCCGGGACGCGCGCCGCCAGCAGGTCGCGCGAGCCCAGCGCCAGCTGCAGCACGAGCAGGATGCCCAGCGCCAGCACGGCGATCGCGAGGCGGCGACGCGACGCACGCGAGGGTGCCTGCGCCTGCCTCGGGGCGAAGGCGCCGGAGAACTCGTCGATGAATTCGTCGGGTCGCTCGGGATCCGGGACGATCGCGGTGTCGCCGTTGCGGTCGCGACGCCGGCGCCGGTGTTCGCGACGACGCTCGCGTTCGTGTTCTCGCTCCCGTTCGCGCTCTCGTTCGGAGCGCTGATCGCCTCGGTGCGCCTCCTCGGTTTCGCGCCCGCGTCGACGTTCATCCTGTCGTTCGCGCTCGTCCTGTCGTTCGCGCTCGTCGTACTCGACCGACGCGGACGCCGGCTCATCCTCGACTGTCGGGCCCGCCTCCTCCGCCGGCTCGGGTTCGCGCCGCGGTGGCGGCTCCGGCCGATGCGGGCTGGCGCCCATGACGTCGCGTCGCGCATCGGCCCGGTTCTCGTCCATGACGGTCTCGGGCAGGAAGAACGCGGTCTTGAGGTCGGGCGAGTCCGGGCCGGACGGCGCCGCGCTCGGCCGTGGCGGCGTGCGCGGTTCGTTGACGTAGCGCAGGTTGTCGATGCCGGAGAAGACGTGCTGGCAGACACCGCAGCGCACCAGGCCCTTGCGCAGCTTCAGCTGGTCGGGAACGACCTTGAAACTGGTCTGGCATTGGGGACAGGTGGTCGCGAGCGCCATCGGGCGAAGGGCTGGTGGGTGGGGCGGGAAGTTCCCGGATCATGCCTGCCTGGTACCACGCAGGCAAGCCCAGCCTTCGTCGACCTGGTCCACCTCCAGCCGGCAGCGCCGATAGCATGCCGCGACTTCATCGACCTGCCGCTCGAGCAAGCCGGCGAGCAGGATCGTGCCGCCCGGTCGCAGCAGGCTCTCGAGCATCGGCGCAAGCAGCTTGAGGGGGTTCGCCAGGATGTTGGCGAGGACGATGTCGGCCGGCGCCGGCGCGGGATCGCGGCTGCTGCGGATCTCGATCGCGACCCGGTTGGCCGCTGCATTGTCGGCCGTACTCGCCAGGGCCTGCTCGTCGATGTCGATCGCGACCACCTCGCGCGCGCCCAGGCGGGCGGCGGCGATCGCGAGGATCCCCGAGCCGCAGCCGTAGTCGATCACCCGCAGGCCGGAGGGCATCTCGCGTTCGAGCCAGCGCAGGCACATCCGCGTGGTCGGATGGCTGCCGGTGCCGAAGGCGAGGCCCGGGTCGAGCACGATGCTGCGCTGGAGATCGTGCTCGTCGATGCGATGCCAGCTGGGCGATATCCGCAGCCGCGGCCCGATCTCGATCGGGGTGAACTGCGCCTGCGTCTCGCCGACCCAGTCGCGCTCGGCGACGGCGCGGCGCCGGCTGCGCGCCGGTACCGGCTCGCCGGCGAGACCCGCGGCCTGCGCGAGCAACGCGACCCCGGCAAGCGGGTCGCCGGGATCGCCCTCGAGCATCACCCGCAGCCGCGAGCGTCGCCATCCCGACGCCGGGGGCGGCTCTCCCGGTTCGCCGAAGATCGGCTGCTCGGACTCCGCCTCGGCATCGGCGTCCTCGACCTGCACCGACAGGGCACCGGCCGCGAGCAGGGCGTCGCTCCAGGCGTCGACGCGCTCGCCCTGCACGACGAACTCCAGTTCGATCCAGGCGCCGCTCATTGCAGGCCGGCGAGCTTCTTCTCGAGATAGTGGATCGAGGTGCCGCCGGCGACGAAGTTGGCGTCGAACATCAGGTCGCGATGCAGCGCCAGGTTCGTCTGGATGCCCTCGACCGCCATCTCGGAGAGTGCGATGCGCATCCGGCGCAGCGCCTGTTCGCGGGTGTCGCCGTAGGTGAGCACCTTGCCGATCATGGAGTCGTAGTAGGGCGGGACGAAGTAGCCGGTGTAGGCGTGGCTGTCGACCCTGATGCCGGGGCCGCCCGGGGGATGCCAGCCGGTGATGCGCCCCGGCGAAGGCACGAAGCGATACGGGTCCTCGGCGTTGATCCGGCATTCGATCGCGTGCCCGCGCAGCACGACGTCCGACTGCTTGAGCGACAGCTTGTTGCCGGCGGCAATGCCGAGCTGCTCGCGGACCAGGTCGATGCCGGTCACCAGTTCGGTCACCGGGTGCTCGACCTGGATGCGGGTGTTCATCTCGATGAAGTAGAACTCGCCGTCCTCGTAGAGGAACTCGAAGGTGCCCGCGCCGCGATAGCCGATCTTGCGGCAGGCTTCCGCGCAGCGGTTCCCGATCCGGTCGATCAGGCGACGCGGAATCCCGGGCGCCGGTGCCTCCTCGATGATCTTCTGGTGGCGTCGCTGCATCGAGCAGTCGCGCTCGCCGAGGTAGATCGCGTTGCGGAACTCGTCGGCCAGGACCTGGATCTCGATGTGGCGCGGGTTCTCGAGATACTTCTCCATGTAGACGGCCGGATTGCCGAAGGCGGCCCCGGCTTCGGCACGCGTCATCGATACCGCGTTGAGCAGGGCGGCCTCGGTGTG
>DAIMFM010000224.1:0-4669 GCA_036724585.1 Burkholderiaceae bacterium
TTCCACCCGCTTCTGCAGGCCGTAGGGCAGGGCCGCGACCGGGGCGTGCCGGATGTGGTCGATCTCGAGGAAGTCGATGATGCGGCGCTCGATGTCGGTGCGCAGCGCCATCTCCTCGCGCCGGGCGCGGCCGAAGTACAGCAGCGCATCGAAGATGTTGGTGCGCAGGTGCGCATGGCGCCCGAGCTTGATGTTGTCGAGCACCGACATGCCGCGAAAGAGGGCGATGTTCTGGAAGCTGCGCGCGAGCCCCAGGGCGGCGCGCTTCGGCGCGGGCATGCGCGTGATGTCGCGCCCCTCGAAGCGGATCGTGCCCGAGTCGGGCCGGTAGAAGCCCGAGATGGTGTTGAACAGCGACGTCTTGCCGGCGCCGTTGGGGCCGATGACGGACGTGATCGTCCCGGGCGCCACCTCGAAGCCGACGCCGCCGAGCGCACGCACGCCGCCGAATGCCAGCGAAAGTTCGTCGACCTGCAGCAAGGGTGCCTGTGTTGCCTGTGCCTCCATCCCTCGTCCGTCGCTTGCGTGGCGAATCCGGTTCGCGCCCTGCGGCGCGCCTGGGTTCGCGCCCTGCGGCGCGCCTGCACTATACCGAAAATCGCAAATCGTTCCGGATTCGCGCCGCCCGCATACGTGAAGGCCGATAGGGGAAGGCCGACATGCCTACGGCCCGGCCCCCGGTACCCGGTCGACGATCTCGGCGAGCGCATCGCCGCTGGCGATCAGGCCGCCGTCCTGGTCGCGCATCTCCACGTCGAACTGCAGCCAGTAGCCGCCCTCGGTGCGGTACTTGGCGCTCACGCGTGCCCCCGGCGTGATCGTGTAGCCCAGCTTGACCGGCTTGAGCCAGCGCGCCTCGAGGCGCCGCTGGTAGCCGCCGCGTGGCACCAGCCAGTCGGTGAGCGTGCGGGTCAGCAGGGCGAAGTTCTGCATGCCGTGCATGATCACGCCGCCGAAGCTCGTCTTGCCGAAGCTCGCCTTCTCCATCCAGTCCGGGTCGAAGTGCAGCGGGTTGTAGTCGAGCGAGGCGTCCCCGAAGGCCTGGATGGTCTCGGTGGTCACGGTGAACGACCGGCCCGGGACGACGGTGCCGATCTCGATCGCATCGAAGCGTTGCTGCGCGGATTCCATCGCGTCCCCCTCACTGCGGCCGGATCGTCCAGCCGCGGCCGGTGCAGACGACCTCGCCGCGCTGGTTGGTGAAGACGTTGTCGTGGATCACGAACAGGCGCCCCTTCCTGATGACGCGATCGAGCGCGGTGCCGCGCATGTGGATCGTGTCGCCGGGGCGTGCCGGCACGTTGTAGAACCAGCTCTGGCTGGCGTTGATCGTGCCGGGCGAGCGCATCCAGTCCTCGGTGTTGGTGCAGGCGAACATCAGCAGGATATGGATCGAGGGCGGGGCGACGATGCCGCCCCAGATCGTCTTCTTCGCGTACTCCTCGTCGAAGTAGAGCGGATTGTCCTCGCCCACGCCGGCGGCGAACTTCGCGATCAGCTCGCGGCTCAGCGTGACCGGCCGGGTCTCGCGCAGCTCGCCCGGGACGATCGTGTCCCAGGTCTTGCGGCGGGCGACGTCCTTCCAGAAGTCGGTCTCGAAGGATTCGAGTTTCAGCTCGTCCATGGGTCTCCTCGCACGCACAAAATCGCTATCATGATGTTCCCCCAGCCAGGCGGGCAAGCATGAACACCGTCGCCAGACCCGATACGCACCTCAAGAGCGTCGGCTACCTGTTGTGGATCTTCGGGTTCACCGGCGCCCACCGCTTCTACTACGGCCGGCCGATCAGCGGCACGATCTGGTTCTTCACCTTCGGCCTGTTCGGCATCGGCTGGCTCATCGACGTCTTCCTGATCCCGTCCATGGACCGGCAGGCCGACCTGCGCTTCAACGCCGGGCGCATCAACTACTCGGTCGCCTGGCTGCTGCAGACCTTCCTCGGCATCTTCGGCATCCACCGCATGTACATGGGCAAGTGGATCACCGGCCTCATCTACCTGGTCACCGGCGGCCTCTTCCTGGTCGGCTGGCTGTACGACTTCTGGACGCTCAACGACCAGATCACGGTGCGCAACGCCGAGCGCCCCTGAGCGCCGGCCCGGCTTCCGGCCGTGTCCCCGGCCCCGGGGCTGCGGCGGCTCTCGAAGCGCGGTAGGATCGAAGGTCCGATGCCGCGCGGGCCGGCCCCGGCGACCCGGGTCCCCTGATCCGTATTCCTTCGCCCTCCCGGTTGCCGGCCCAGTCGCCTCATCCCCGATTCCAGGCATAACAGAGGAACAGTCATGACCGACCATCTCAAGTTCTACATCGACGGCCAGTGGGTCGAGCCGAACGGCAAGAAGACCGCGGAGGTCGTCAATCCCGCGACCGAGCAGGCCATCGGCCGCATCGCGCTGGGCGACGCCACCGACGTCGACCGCGCCGTGGCCGCCGCCCGCAAGGCCTTCGAGACCTTCTCGCGCACCAGCCGCGAAGAGCGCCTCGCGCTGCTCGAGAAAGTCCTCGCGGTCTACAAGGAGCGCACGGGCGAACTCGCCGCCGCGATCTCGCAGGAAATGGGCGCCCCGACCAAGCTCGCCAACGCGGCCCAGGTGCCGGCCGGCATCGGGCACTTCATGGCGACCATCCGCGCCATGAAGGAATTCGACTTCGAGGTGGACATGGGCACCACCCGGGTGGTGCGCGAGCCCATCGGCGTGGTCGGCATGATCACCCCCTGGAACTGGCCGCTCAACCAGATCACCTGCAAGGTCGCGCCCGCGCTGGCCGCCGGCTGCACCATGGTGCTCAAGCCTTCGGAGCTCTCGCCCCTCAACGCGATCATCTTCGCGCAGATCATGCATGACGCCGGCGTGCCGGCGGGCGTGTTCAACCTGGTCAACGGCGACGGGCCCACGGTCGGCGCCGCCATGAGCGCGCATCCGGGCATCGACATGATGTCCTTCACCGGCTCCACCCGCGCCGGCGTCGAGGTGGCCCGCGCCGCCGCCCCGACCGTCAAGCGCGTGGCCCAGGAGCTCGGCGGCAAGTCGGCGAACATCGTGCTCGACGACGCCGACTTCGAGAAGGTCGTCGGCCGCGAGATGTTCAACATGTGCCGCAACTCCGGGCAGTCGTGCAACGCCGGCAGCCGCCTGCTGGTGCCCGAGTCGCGCATGGACGACGCCGCCAGGATCGCGGCGGAAGCGGCCGCAAAGGTCAAGGTGGGCGATCCCATGGCCGAGGACACCACCATGGGCCCGGTCAGCTCCAAGGCCCAGTTCGACAAGATCCAGGGCATGATCCAGAAGGGCATCGACGAAGGCGCCAGGCTCGCCGCCGGCGGCCTGGGTCGCCCCGAAGGCATCGAGCGCGGCTGGTACGTGCGCCCCACCGTCTTCTCGCACGCCACCAACGACATGACGATCTCCCGCGAGGAGATCTTCGGGCCGGTCATCACCATCATCGGCTACAAGGACGAGGAAGACGCGATCCGCATCGCCAACGACACGCCGTACGGCCTGTCCGGCTATGTGTCGTCGGGCGACCTCGCGCGCGCCCAGGCCGTGGCAATGCGGCTGCGCACCGGCATGGTCCACCTCAACGGCGCGCCCGGCGACCCGAACGCGCCCTTCGGTGGCTACAAGCAGTCGGGCAACGGCCGCGAGTGGGGCAAGTTCGGCCTCGAGGACTTCCTCGAGACGAAGGCCATCATGGGCTTCACGCCGAAGCAGCCGAAGGCCTGATCGCGACGGGCCGGCGGCGCGCCGCCGGCCCGGCTTCCGCCGCCCGGCCTTTCGTGGCCGGGCTGCGCCCGCCGCGACCCTCAGCGCCCGAACAGCCCCCGCAGCTTCTCCGCGGCGCGGCCCTTCAGGTCCTCCTTCGCCTCGTCGCGCTTGCGCTGCAGCTCGTCCACCTTGGGCGCGATCGACTCCTTGAGCTTGTCGGTGGCCTTCGACTCCAGCAGCTCGCGGGCGGCGCTCGCCCAGTCGATCTTCCAGCCGGGTGAGGCGAGCGCCCCGGTCACGCGCACCGGGATCGTCACGCCGTGCAGCTCGTCGCGCTCGCGGCCGCCCTGGCCGGCGCTGGTGGCCACCAGCGAGGGCCGGGCGGTGTAGTCGATGGTGCCGGCGGCGATGTCGATGCGGCCCTCGCCCTCGACGCGCAGCAGGGGCGACTTCAGGTCGAGGTCCTTGCTGCTCGCGACACCGTCGTCGATGTCGAAGCTGATCGTCATCGAGGAGAAGTCGGTCTTCTTGGTCGCGTCGGAGGCCGCCTCCTCGGATTGGCCCCGCCCGATCAGCTCGCGCGCCTGGCGGATCTTCTCGCCCAGGTCGATGCCGCGCACGGCGCCATTGACCAGCGCCAGCGACGCCTTGCCGTCAACGGCCCGCTTGAGCGCATCCACGGTGGCGCCGGCGGTGTCGAGCTGCAGCTGCACGGCGCCGTTGCCCTCGACCAGCCGGTTGCCGGTGGTCGCCTCCAGCAGGGGCCCGACCGAGACGTCGGCGAGGCTCGCTTCGGCGCCGAACCGGTTGCCCTCGGCCTGCGCCGACAGCTTCGCATCGAGGCTGCCGTCGTAGAGCCGGGCGGTGAGCGGCGCCACCACCAGGCGACCGTCATGCGCCTTGATGGTGGCATCGACGGCGCTCGCCCGGATTCCGCTGGCGACCAGCTCGCCGATGGCGA
>DAIMFM010000224.1:4679-5033 GCA_036724585.1 Burkholderiaceae bacterium
TGAAGGTCTCGCCGTCCCGGAACAGGTGGTCGAACTGCGAGCCGTCGCGGGCGAAGCCGGGCTCGGCATTGAAGACGTCGCCGAAGACCTTCTGCACCGTCTTGATGTGCTCGCCGATGGCGACCTTGCCGTCGAGCTCCAGGCCCTCGAGCACGGAGAGATCGATCTGCAGCTGCGCCGCTGCCGCGGCCGGGGCGCCCGCGGACGGCGCCGGCTTGGCCGGGGCCGGTGCCGCGCCGCTCGGCGGGGTGGAGGGCGCGATGCGGTCGAGGTCCAGCTTGTCGGCCTTCAGGTCGAAGGCGATCCTGGGTTGTGCGAAGCCGTCGACGCTGGCGCTCGCGTCCACCTTGCTGT
>DAIMFM010000225.1:0-1473 GCA_036724585.1 Burkholderiaceae bacterium
GAGGCCTAAGAGATCCCCATGGAGAGCAACGTGGCGCCGCCCGCGGGCCTGCCCCCGGTGGATCGGGAGTTCTACGTGATGCAGGCCGATCTCTACACGTCGCACGCGAAGGGCACCGCCGGCCACCAGGCCTTCGACCATGAGCGCGCCGAGGACGAACGGCCCACCTACTTCACCTTCAACGGCGCGGTGGGCGCCCTGACGAAGACGAATGCGCTCACCGCCGAGGTCGGCGAGACGATCCGGATCTACTTCGGCGTCGGCGGCCCGAACAAGGCCTCGTCCTTCCACGTGATCGGCGAGATCTTCGATACCGTGTATCGCGACGGCTCGATCTCGAGCCCCATGCAGGACGTCCAGACCACCCTGGTCGCGCCCGGCGGCGCCACGATCGTGGACCTGAAGCTCGACTACCCCGGCAACTACGTCCTGGTCGACCACGCCCTGTCGCGCGTCGGCAAGGGGCTCGCCGCCTCGCTCGAGGTGAGCGGCGCCGCCGACCCGGCGATCTACCAGGCGCTCGACAGCGGCGGCAAGCTGCACTGAGGCAGGGCACACCGCCGCCACGGTGACACGGGCGGTGGCGTGCTTGCCGGCTCGCGTAGCCCGCGAACTTGCAGCTCCGGATCCGCCGGGGCTACGCGTTCGTGCTCGTTGCAGGATCGTCGCCGGCCTTCGCGGGCCAGCCGAGCCGCAGCGGCAACGAGGAGAATCCGCTCGCCGGATAGAACGCCCTGGCCGCCGGCTCGCCCGGGGCGAGGTCGATCGAGCCGGTCTGCGCGAGCAGCTCGTCGATCACGATGCCCAGTTCCAGCCGGGCGAGCGGCGCGCCGGGGCAGACATGGATGCCGGCGCCATAGAGAAGGTTCAGCGCCGGGTCGCGATCGAGGCGGAATTCGTCGGGGTCGCCAAAGACCGCCTCATCGCGGTTCGCCGAGGCCCAGAGCAAGGCGAGCCGCGTACCCGTGGGCAGGCGATGCCCCGCCACGGTGGCGGCCCTCGCCAGCACGCGCCGGTTCATGACCAGCGGCGCATGAATGCGAAGGATCTCGTCGATCGCTGGCCGTAACAGCGAACGGTCGTCACGCAGTTGCTGCTGGATGTCGGGACGGCCGGCCAGGAAGTGCGCCACGATGCCGATCGACGCAGCGATCGTGCCGAGTTCGCCGACCGTCCAGTTGCGCAGGATGCTGACGATCTCCTCTTCGGCCAGCGGCCGTCCGAGGGACTCGTCGCGCATCAGCCGGGTGGTGACGTCCGCCGGCGCGGCGTCTCCCGCACTGCGGCGCGCCGCGAGCAGCCCGCGGATGTAGCCATCGAACTCCCGGGCGACCGATTCCATCGCGGACTCGTCGCGGGTGAGCGTCGCCTCGTGGTTCTTGCGGGTCCAGAGGCGCAGCGGCTCGTGCAGTTCGTCGGGCCAGCCCAGCCAGGCGCACTGGATCTCCAGCGCGAAGGGCTGGGCGAAGCCGG
>DAIMFM010000225.1:1483-5031 GCA_036724585.1 Burkholderiaceae bacterium
CACTGCTGAAGGTCTCGTGGTCGTGCAGGACGTCCACCACGTCGGCATGCCGGAACAGCGATGAATAGCCGTAGCGGCTCTGCGCCAGCCGGCAGCGGCGGCGCATCTCGTCGAACGCGGCCACCTGGTCCCGAAGCACCGCCTCGGACCGTGGATCCCATTGCGGCGGATCGTCGCTGCCCATGTGACCGGATTCCTCCCTCGATCGGCCCGTTCGATCAGCCCATGTTACGCGCCTCGCTCGCGAAAGCGGTCGCGCAGGGCCTTCCGGTTGAGCTTGCCGACCGCGGTCTTGGGGATCTCGTCGACGAAGATGATCTCGCGCGGCTTCTTGTACGAGGCGACCTGCTCGGCCACCCGGGCGATCAGCGCCTGGGGATCGGCCTTGGCGCCGGGTCGCAGGGCAACCACCGCGACCACCGCCTCGACCCACTTCTCGTCGGGCACCCCGATGACCGCGCACTCGCGCACCGCCTCGTGGGCCAGCAACGCGTTCTCGACCTCGCTCGGATAGACGTTGTAGCCGCCGCTGATGATCATGTCCGAAGTGCGGTCCTTGAGGTACAGGAAGCCCTCGGCGTCGAACTCGCCGACGTCGCGGGTCCGCACCCAGCCGTCCGGCAGGAAGGTGGCATCGGTGAGCTCGGACGCCTCGTGGTAGCCGGATACGCTGCCGTCCATGCGCACCGTGATCTCACCGGGCTGGCCCGGGGGTACGTCGTTGCCCTTTTCGTCGAGGAGCCGGATCTCGACGTCGATGGCCGGCTGGCCGCAGGACGCGAGCCGGTCGCCGACGTGGTCCTCGGGACGCAGCACGGTCAGGCACAGGGGCGCCTCGGTCTGGCCGAAGTACTGCCAGAAGCGATCCCGCCCCCAGGCCTCCATCGCCCGTTCGATGACCTGGCGGGGCATGGGCGAGGCGCCGTAGATCACCTGCCGCAGGCTGGAGACGTCGGTGCTGCGGAAGTCGGGATGCTCGACGAGCATCTGCAGCATGGTCGGCACCATGTTGACCGCCGTGATGCGTTCGCTCGCGATCGCGGCGAGGAAGGCGGTCGGCTCGAAGCCCGGCAGGATGACGGTACGCGCGCCGCGCAGCCAGAACGGCAGCACGAAGGTCCCGCTGGCATGGATCAGCGAGGCGGCATGCAGCATGGCGTCGTCGCTGCGCACGTCCATCAGGTTGAGCATGATGTTGCGACAGACGCCGGCGTAGGACGCCTGGGTGTGGCGCGCGGCCTTGAGCGTGCCGGTCGTGCCCGACGTGAAGAGCGTCAGCACCACGTCCTCGGGCCGTGCCGGGGTATCGGGCTCGTCGGCCGGCATGCCGGCGGCGATCGCCAGGATGTCGTCGGCCTCGCCCGCGCCCAGGCCGAGCGCGCGCAGCCCGGGCATCGCCTCGCGCAGTTCCTGCGCTCGTTGCGCCAGGCTTGCCCCGTACACCAGGAGGCGGCAACCGGTCTCCTCCAGCATGCGTCGATGCTCGGCGAGCGACAGGCGCGAATTCAACGGCACCCGGTTGACGTTGGCCTTCACGCAGGCGAAGTCGACCGGCACGCTGTGCAGGCCGTTGTCGAGCAGCAGGCCCACGCGCGTCCCGCCCGCACCCTGGGCGATGAGCGCATGCGCGAGCTGGCTGGAGAGCCGGTCGACTTCGGCAAAGCTCATCGACTGCTCGCGGTACACGACGGCGACACGCGGGCCGTGCTGCCGGGCGCCGCGCCGGATCAGCTCGCGGTAGGTAGGCAGCCTGCGGCTGCGATGGAGGGCGTCGAGATCGGTCGTGCTGGTCATGTCCACCTCAAGCCTGGTCTTGTGTCATCGCGATGCGTCATTCGAAGCGCCCGTGCCGGCCTGCGCCGGCGACGAAGCGC
Organism: Burkholderiaceae bacterium; assembly: GCA_036724585.1. Taxonomy (GTDB): domain Bacteria; phylum Pseudomonadota; class Gammaproteobacteria; order Burkholderiales; family Burkholderiaceae_E; genus JAMLIN01. The sequence goes on from DAIMFM010000225.1 coordinate 3,358, forward strand.
CGCGCGCCGGCCGCGCCCTCGGCGGCGACGATCGGTGCGCCGAGCCGGCCTTCCCGGCGCAGCGCCTCGGCCAGCGGCAGGTCCCATTGCGCGTAGGCCGACGCCCGGTCGGTGAGCATGCACTGCTGCGGAAAGGCCGCGAGCCGGTGCGCGATCTCGCGCGCGGCGGCCAGGGTCTCGCCGGCCGGCACCACCCGGTTCGCAAGCCCCATCTGCAGGGCCTCCGGCGCCTCGACCGGGCGCCCGGTGAGGATCATGTCGAGCGCGCGGCCCATGCCGACGATGCGCGGCAGGCGCACCGTCCCGCCGTCGATCAGCGGCACGCCCCAGCGCCGGCAGAAGACGCCGAACACCGCGTCCTGGGCGGCGACGCGCATGTCGGCGAGCAGCGCGAGCTCGAGGCCGCCGGCCACCGCATGACCCTCGACCGCCGCGATGAGCGGCTTGGACAGGGCCATCCGGCTCGGCCCCATCGGGCCGGTGCCGCCGCCTTCCGGGTCGAGTTCGTGGACGCGGTCCGGGTCGCCGATCGCGGACAGGTCGGCGCCGGCGCAGAAGGTTCCTTCGGCCCCGGTCAGGATGGCGACGCGCAGGGCGTCGTCGGCCTCGAAGCGCTGGAAGCCGTCGCGCAGCGCCGCCGCCGTGATGCCGTCCACCGCATTGCGCCGCGCCGGCTGGTTGATGGTGATCACGCAGACCGGACCATCGGTCTCGAACAGGACGGATTCCATGGCGGCTCTCCCTGCCGTGGCCGCGGCGCCCGGCCACGGCCCGGCTTGCATTGGTGGCGGGTACAGGAGCAGTCTAGGAAGTGTTTCCGGATGACACAATGCCCGTCATGTCCAGTAACAAACCCGCGCCGCGCGCCGCGCCGGGCCCGGCCCGCACCCGGTCGTCGCCCATGGCGAGCGAGGCCGCGCCGATCACGGCGGAAAACCTCGTCCTCAACCTGCTCCTCGGGCACGGCGGTTCCCTCTCGGTGCAGGCGCTGTGCCGGGCGGGCGGGCTGTTCGGCATTCGCCCCGGCACGATCCGGGTCGCCCTCACCCGCCTGCAGCGCCAGGGCAAGATCACCAGCACCGGTCGTGCCCGCTACGCCTTCGCGGCGGGTGCGTCGGCCCTGTCGCGCCGCCTCGAGGACTGGTCGCGCCACTTCGACCGGCCGCGGGCCTGGAACGGCCAGTGGATCGGCATCCACGATGCCGCCGTGGCCCGCTCCGACAAGGTCGTCTGGCGTCGTCACGCGCTGGCGATGTCCCTGCGCGGCTTCGCCACCCTCGCCCCGCGGCTGCACGTGCGGCCCGACAATCTCGCCGGGGGCGTCGCCGGCACGCGCGATGCGCTGCGCGCGCTCGGGCTCGCGCCGCAGGCGATGGTCTTCGGGCTCGAATCGCTCGACGCGCAACGCCATGCGCAGGCCTGCCGCCTGTGGGACCGGGCGGGGATGCTGCGCGGCTACCGGAGCCTGCGCGCGCAGCTCGCGGCGCACGCCCGCGTGCTGCATCGCCTGCCGCCCGACGTAGCCGCCCGCGACTCGCTCCTCATCGGCCGGGCCGCGATCGCCCAGTTCATGCGCGACCCGCTGCTGCCGCCCGAACTCGCGCCCGTCGCCGCGCGCGAAGAGCTCGTGGCGACGATACGCGACTACCAGCGCAAGGCGCGACGGATCTGGAT
>DAIMFM010000226.1:0-2983 GCA_036724585.1 Burkholderiaceae bacterium
TGCCTTCACCCTGCCCGGCTCGCTTGCCGGCCTGCCGGGCCTGTCGATGCCGGCCGGCTTCGGCGGACGGGGCCGGCCCGTCGGCCTGCAGCTGATCGGCCGCTGGTTCGAGGAGGCCCGGCTGCTCGGCGTCGCCGGCCGCTTCCAGCAGGACACCGACTGGCACCTGCAGTATCCCGGGGCCTCCGCATGAAGGCCCGGCCGTTCCCGCGCATGAAGGCGCGGCTGGTCCTCATGGGCCTGGCCGCGGCACTGGCGGCCGGCTGCGGCACCGTCGGCGACCTCGTCGGCATCGGCGGCGGCCGGTCCACGCCCATCGTCGACCGGCCCATCGAACTCGCCGGGCGCTGCAGCCAGAGCGACGTCGACGGCTTCGGCGAGGATGCGGTGCTCGACGTCGACGACAACCGGGTGACCGCCCTGCGCTGGACCATCCGCGTCGGCAAGCGGGGCAGCTGCACCTTCCATGGCGAGGACTTCCGGCAGGTGAAGTCGCATCCCCATATCGAGCTCGTCTCGCGCGACGGCGCGGGCTGCAAGCTGATGATCTGGCAGGACCCGCGCCGCGTCACCCTGGGCCACACCGGCTGCGAGCGCTGGTGCAGCCCCCGCGCCATCTACGACAAGGCATGGCCCGTGATGTTCGACCCGCGCACCGGCGGCTGCGCGAAACTGGGCTGAGGAATCCGCATGCAGTGGGAAGTCGTCATCGGGCTCGAGACCCATACGCAGCTGGCCACGCGCTCCAAGATCTTCTCGGGCGCCTCGACCGCCTACGGGGCCGAGCCCAACACCCAGGCGAGCGCGGTGGACCTCGCCCTGCCCGGCGCGCTGCCGGTGCTCAATCGCGAGGCCGTCGCCCATGCGATCCGCTTCGGCCTGGCGGTGGACGCGACCGTCGCGCCCATGTCCATCTTCGCGCGCAAGAACTATTTCTATCCCGACCTGCCCAAGGGCTACCAGATCAGCCAGTTCGCGATCCCGGTGGTGCAGGGCGGGCACCTCGACATCGACTGGGAATCCGACGGCGAGCGCCACCGCAAGCGCATCCGCCTGACCCGCGCCCATCTCGAGGAGGATGCCGGCAAGTCGCTGCACGAGGCCATCGAGGGCATGACCGGCATCGACCTCAACCGCGCCGGTACCCCGCTGCTCGAGATCGTCACCGAGCCCGACATGCGCTCGGCCAGGGAGGCGGTCGCCTACGCCCGCGCCCTGCATGCCCTGGTGGTCTGGCTCGGCATCTCCGACGGCAACCTCCAGGAAGGTTCGTTTCGCTGCGACGCCAATGTCTCTGTGCGCCCGCGCGGCCAGGAGGCCTTCGGCACCCGCAGCGAGATCAAGAACCTCAACTCCTTCCGCTTCCTCGAGCGCGCCATCGAGTTCGAGGTGCGCCGCCAGATAGAGCTCATCGAGGACGGCGGCACCGTGGTCCAGGAGACCCGCCTCTACGACCCCGACCTCGACGAGACCCGGTCGATGCGCACCAAGGAAGACGCGCACGACTACCGCTATTTCCCCGACCCCGACCTGCCGCCGCTGCGCATCGAGCGCGCCTGGGTCGACGAGATCGCCGCGGCCATGCCCGAACTGCCGGCGGCGCGGCGCGAGCGCCTCGTCGCCGAACACGGCCTGTCCGACTACGATGCCGCCACCCTGACCGCATCGCGCGCCATCGCCGACTACTTCGAGGGCGTGGTCGCGGCGCTCGCCGAACCCGCCGGGCAGGCCAAGACGGCCGCCAACTGGGTGCTCTCCGACGTCTCGGCGGCCGTCAACCGCGACGAGATCGAGTTCGATGCCTGCCCGGTGCCACCCGCGCAACTCGCGGCGCTGGTCGGGCGCATCGCCGATGGCACCATCTCCGGGCGCATCGCCAAGGACGTGCTCGACCGGCTCTGGAGCGGTGGCGATCCCGATCCCGGCGCCGTCGACCGCATCATCGACGATCAGGGCCTGCGCCAGATCAGCGATGCCGGCGCCATCGAGGCCATGGTCGACGAAGTGATCGCGGCCAACCCGAAGTCCGTCGAGGAGTTCCGCGGCGGCAAGCAGAAGGCATTCAACGCGCTCGTCGGCCAGGTGATGAAGGCCTCGCGCGGCAAGGCGAACCCGGCGCAGGTCAACGAGCTGCTGCGCGCGAAGCTGGGGGGCTGAAGCGCCAGCCGCGGAGCATGAACGAGGGGGAATGATGAACGCAGCGCGAAACCTGCGCGGCCTGCTGGCCGCCGGGCGACTGGTGCAGGCGCCCGGCGCGCCCGATCCGCTGACGGCGAGGCTGGTGGAGCGCGCCGGCTTCCCGGCCGTCTACATGACCGGCTTCGGCGCCACCGCCACCCGGCTCGGCCAGCCCGACCTGGGCCTGATGACGCAGACCGAGATGACGGGGCTGGCGCGAGACATGGTGCGCGCCACTTCGCGGCCCGTGATCGCGGATGCCGACACCGGCTATGGCGGCTTGCTCAATCTCGCGCGCACGGTCGAGGAGTACAGCCAGGCCGGCGTGGCCGCGATCCATCTCGAGGACCAGACGCTGCCCAAGCGCTGCGGCCAGCTCTCCGGTGTGTCGCTGGTGCCCGCCGAAGAGCAGGCGAAGCGCCTGCGCGCGGCGCTGCGCGCGCGGGGCGACCATCCGATGCTGGTCATCGGGCGCACCGATGCGCTCGGCGTGCACGGGCTCGACGAGGCGCTCGACCGGGCGCGCCGCTACTTCGACGCCGGGGTGGACCTCGTCTTCGTGGACGGCGTGAAGACGATCGCGCAGGCCGAGGGCATCGCGCGGGGGCTGGACATGCCGAAGGTGCTGAGCGTGGTGGACGGCAACGAGACCGCGGCGCTCACCGCGGCCCGCATCGAGGAGATTGCGGGCGATACGGGCCATGAAGTCAGTCTGGTCGGCTGGAGCCTGGGCGGTGTGATCGCGCGGGAAGCCGCGCGGCGCGACCATAAGGGTATCCGGCAGGTCATTGCGCTTGGAAGCCCC
>DAIMFM010000226.1:2993-4974 GCA_036724585.1 Burkholderiaceae bacterium
GCTGTTCTCGGCCGCCCGGGCGATTGCCGACACGCTCGACGCCTTGCGCCGCGATGGCAGTACCATCGGCCGCGCCGGCCACATGATGGGCTACGACGAGTTCGCCGAGGTCCTGGACCTGGCGAGCTACCAGCGGCTCGAGCAGGAGTTCGGCTGAACGGCCCGCATGCATCGCGCCGGTCGGTGCGCCGGCACGAGACGATCACTTACTGGAGGGAGTCGATGAAGACCAAAGCTACGGTGGCCGCCGCCACCGCCATTGCCACGCTCGCGTTCACGTTCACGGCCGGGCTCGCCACGGCCGAGGCGCAGACGCCGACCCGCTGGCGCATGCACACCGCCTACAACAAGGCGCTGCCCGTCGCGGGCCAGACGGCTTTCCAGCTCGCCGAGTCGGTCAAGGAGATGTCCGACGGCAAGTTCGACATCCGTGTCTTCGAGCCGGGCGCCATCGTGGCCGGCGCGCAGTACTACGACGCGGTGTCCAAGGGCGCGGTCAACGCGGCCTACGGGTCGCCCGGCTTCAACGCCGGCAAGAACTCGGCGTATTCGTTCTTCGCCGCCATTCCCTTCGGCCCGGGCGCCGGCGAGATGCTTGCCTGGATGTACAAGGGTGGTGGCCTGGAGCTCGCCCGCGAGTTCTACGCCAAGGACAACATCTACATGATGCCCTGCGGCATCCTGCCGCCCGAGAGCGCCGGCTGGTTCCGCAAGGAGATCACCTCGCTCGATGACCTCAAGGGCATCAAGATGCGCTTCCTCGGCCTGGGCGCCAAGGTGATGGAGCGCTTCGGCGTGTCCACCCAGCTGATGGCCCCGGGCGAGGTGTACCAGGCGCTGGAGCTCGGCACGCTGGACGCCGCCGAACAGTCGGTGCCGGCGATCGACCGCGGCCTCGGTTTCTATCGCGTCGCCAAGTTCAACTACTTCCCGGGCTGGCACCAGCAATCCACCATCCAGGAGCTCCTGGTCAACCTGGACAGCTGGAACAAGCTCTCCGGCGGCCAGCGCCGGATGGTCGAGGCCGCCTGCCACGAGGCCACCGTCATGCAGCTCGCCGACGGGGAGGCCGGGCAGGCCGCGATCATCAAGCAGAACGAGGCCGACGGCGTGAAGACGATGACCTGGCCCGACGAGTTCCTCGCCGCCTTCCGCAAGGAGTGGGAGAACGTGATCGCCGAGGAGACGAAGGCCAATCCCGACTCGAAGCGGGTCTGGGACAGCCTCCAGGCCTTCCGCGCCGAGTACGCGGTATGGGGCGAGCGCGGCTACCTGAAGCCGGGGCAGTGAGGCAGCCGGCCGGGGTGGCGCGCGCGCGGACGGAGCCCCGCCGGGACGGCGGCCGATGCGCGCGCTGCTGAACCTGTCGGACCGCGTCGCGGCGGCCTGCCGGCGCTTCGGGCGTTTCGGGTCGTGGCTGATCCTGCCTCTGATCCTGGTCATCGCCTTCGACGTCGTCACGCGCAAGCTGCCCTTCGTTCAGGCCTTCGTCCAGACGACCTGGCTGAACGACTACCTCTCGCCGACCCGCCTGCAGGAGTTCGAGTGGCACCTGCACGCGGTGATCTTCCTGCTCGCCTACGGCCTCGCCTACCTCGACGGCACGCATGTGCGCATCGATGTCTGGCGCGACCGTCGAGGCCCGCGCACCCGCGGCTGGATCGAGGTCGTCGGCATCCTGGCGTTCGCGCTGCCCTTCTGCGCGGTGCTGCTCGTCGAGGGCTGGCAGTTCGTCGTTTCCTCCTGGGAGCAGGGCGAAGGCTCCGCCTCGCTCACCGGCGTGCCGCATCGATGGGTGGTGAAGTCCTTCGTGCTGGTCGGCGTGGCGCTCCTGGCGCTCTCGCTCCTCGCCACCCTGATGCGCATCGTCGTGTACCTGTCCGGCGACCCGGCGCTCGCGCGCACGGCCGCCGAGCGCCTGGGCGTGGCCAAGGTGCTGCCCGACTGATGGCCGAGGCCCTGTACGGACACTTCTACGAGT
>DAIMFM010000227.1:0-4947 GCA_036724585.1 Burkholderiaceae bacterium
CGTTCCACTCGAGCCATGCGGGTCCGCGCCGGCCGGCGAGCCCGGGCCGGCCGGCCGGTTCGGGCGGCCGCCTGCCCCCGGCGGGCCGGCCGTTTCAGAGCTGCGAGCGCAGCGGCCGGACGACGGCTTCCTTGATCCGGGCGCGCCAGGGCCGGGCGCGCCAGTCCGCCAGGCTGTAGGGCCGGGCGCGCTCGAGGTCGGCCTCGAAGATTTCGGTCATGCGCGCTGCGAAATCGCGCGAATAGATGTTCAGGCTCGCTTCCTCGTTGAGCTCGAAGGAGCGGATGTCGAAGTTGGTCGAACCGACCGACACCAGCTCGCCGTCGACCACCAGCAGCTTGTTGTGCATCATCGTCGGCTGGTACTCGGCGATCTCGATCCCGGCCTCGAGCAGCTCGCCCCACTGCGCCCTCGAGGCAAGGCGAACCGCATCCGAATCGATGTACGGGCCCGGCACCACCACGCGGATCCGGACGCCGCGCTCGCGGGCTTCGCGCAGGGCGCGGATGATCATCGCATCGGGCACGAAGTAGGCGGCCTGCATGTCGATCGACTCGACGGCCGCGGCGATCGTCATGAGGTACATCAGGCGCATGCTCTCGCTGCCGCCGGAGGGCGAGGCGATGAACATCTGCGCCGGGATCTCGCCCGCCGGCTCGAGTTCCGGGAAGTACGCGGCACCGGCCAGCACCATGCCGGTGCTGCGGATCCAGTTGTCGTTGAACGCCGCCTGGAACTGCGCCACCACCGGGCCCTCGACGCGAAAGTGCATGTCGCGCCAGTGCTCCGGATCGCCGGCATCGCCGCTCCACTGGTCGGCGATGCCCACGCCGCCGGTGAAGCCGATGCGGCCATCGACGACGAGCAGCTTGCGGTGGGTCCGGTTGTTCAGGCGGCCCACGTTGTACCAGCGCAGGGGCCGGAAGCGCCGGACGTCGACGCCGGCGTCGCGCATCGCGTCGATCAGGTCGTCATCCATCCTGAGGCTGCCCACCCAGTCGAGCAGCACCCTGACCTCGACGCCGGCGCGGGCGCGCTCGGACAGCGCGTTCGAGAAGCGCTCGCCGATGTCGCCCGACCAGTAGATGAAGGTCTCGAAGGTGATGGTGTGTCGCGCCGCCTCGATCGCCGCGAGCATCGCGGGGAAGATCTCGTGGCCGTTCTGGAGGTCGTCGATCCGGTTGCCGGCGACGATGCCCGGGCCGAGCATCACCGACATCTCGCGGCGGAACTGCGGATCGGCGATCGCATGGCGATGCGGGATGCGCCGCTCGACCCGCTTCTCCGACGTCTTGGTGTTCGCCACCAGGACGGCGAGGCAGCCCAGGGCGAACGCGATGGCGACGGCGATCCATGTCATGGAGGCCATTGTCGTACGATCCCCGCTATCGCACACCGATCCGATGACCACCAACCGATCGACCGGAGCGATCTGGGCGGCGCTCGCCGCCCTGGTCGCGGCCTTCGCCCTGAGCCATGCGTTTCGCACCGTCGTCACGCTGGTCGCCCTGCCGCTGCGCGACGAACTGGGCCTGCGTGGGGACGCCATCGGCATCGTCGGCGGCGCGTTCCACCTCGCCTTCGGGATCATGCAGCTGCCGGTGGGGATCATGCTCGACCAGTACGGGCCGCGGCGCACCGTCCTCGTCGCCTTCCCGGCGGCGATCGTCGGCGCGGCCATCACCGCGATGGCCGAGGGCGTCCCCACCCTCCTCGTCGGCCAGTGGCTGGTCGGGATCGGCTGCGCGCCGTGCTTCCTCGCGACGCTCATCCTCATCAGCCGGTCGCGGCCGCCCGCCGAGTTCTCCCGCCTGTCGGGCATCGTGCTCGGGATCGGCAGCGCCGGCATGCTGCTGACGGGCACGCCCCTCGCCTGGGTGGTGGAGAACGTCTCGTGGCGCGCCGCCTTCTGGCTGCTTGCGGCGGTCTCGGCGGCGGCCTGGGCATGGGCCTGGGCGGTGGTGCCCGGCGAGCCCGCCGAGGCGCGACGCGAACGCCCCCGTCATGCGGCCGCGCTGCTCGAGGTCCGCCACATCCTGCTCAACCGCCACATGCTGGGCATGATCGCGCTCGGTTCGGTCACCTATGCCTCCTTCATCAGCCTGCGCGGACTCTGGCTCGTGCCACTGATGTCGGGACGCCACGGCTACAGCCTCGTCGAGAGCGGCCACGTCGCGCTGCTCGGTTCGATCATGGCGCTGCTCGGCCCGCTCATCGCCGGCCGCCTGGATCCGGGCGGCCCGGGTCGCCGCGTGCTCATCGCCGGCTGCACCCTCGCCTACGTCGCCATGTTCGTGGTGCTCGCGCTGGGCACCACCCCCCTGGGCGACGCCGGCCTCACCCTGGTGCTGGCCATCGTCAGCGGCTACATGCTGCTGCACTACTCGGAGGTGCGCGAGATCTGGCCGCCCGAGATGTCGGGGCGGGCGCTGGCGATCTTCAACTCGGCGATGTTCCTCGGCGTCGCGCTGATGCAATGGGCCAGCGGCACCGCGGCGGCGGCGGCCGATAGCCCGGGGGCCGATCCGGTGGCGGCGCCTTTCTGGACCATGGCCGCGATGCTGCTCGTGGGGACCGCGCTCTACCTGCTGCTGCGACCGCTGTCGCGCGGCGGCTCCGGCCCGGCCGGGGCACGCGCCGGCGACTCGCAGTCCTGAAGCGCCGCCACGCCGAGCCGGTCGGCAAGGCGTTCGAACACCGCGAGGCAGCCCAGCATCTCGGCTTCGTCGACCTCGGCGAACAACTCGTCGCGCAGGCCTTCGGCAACCGCCTCGATCCGGGCGAGGCTGGGCATGGCCCTGTCGGTGAGCAGCAGCGCCTTGGCGCGACGGTCGTCCTCGGCCGGCCGGCGCTCGATCAGGCCCTCGCCCTCGAGCCAGTCGAGGGTGCGCACCAGGGTAGGGCCTTGCACGCCGATGCGCGCGGCGAGATCCTTCTGCATGACCGGCTGCGACATGCGCGACAGGTGCAGCAGGGCCAGCCAGCGCGCCTCGGTCAGGCCGTAGGGCGACAGCCGCCGGTCCAGTTCCTTGCGCCAGAGCCGGGACAACTGTCCCAGTCCGATGCCGAATCGTTCGCGCAGGCTGCGTTCGGTCATAATCGGTCGACTGTCTTCGTTCCTGGCGAAGGCAAGTTAACACAAGACCAGGCTGCAACCGCGGGGGATCGCGGGTCGCAAACCTTTCGGAGGGCGCGACATGTATCGAACGATCGTACTGGCCTACGACGGCTCGCAGGCAGGCCGCGATGCGCTCAAGCAGGGCGCCGAACTCGCCCGCATGTGCGGGGCGAAGGTCTATCTGCTGGCGGTGCTCGCCACCGACCTGGGCGTGCTGCTCGCCGAATCGGCCGGCGGCTCGGTCATGACGGACCGCATCCAGACCGACGTCGAGGAAGCCCTGGCCGAAGGCGCCGACCTGCTGCGCGAGGCCGGCCTCGAGGTCGAGACCCGGCTCGGCATCGGCAAGCCGGCCGAGGAGATCGGGCGGGTCGCACGCGAAGTGGGCGCCAACCTCATCGTCGTCGGCCACCGGGAGCAGAGTGCCCTCTCGCGCTGGTGGAGCGGCTCGACCGGCGCCTCGCTGCTGGGCGTGGCGCCCTGCAGCCTGCTGGTCGCGGTCGCCTAGGGTTCGCCCGCGGCGGGCTCGTCGCCACGGCGCGTGCCGGCCTCCCCGTCCGGTCGGGCGCGCATCGCCTCCGCCACGCCCTGCTCGACGATCGTCTTCAGCCGCGCGAAGTCGGCCGCCACCAGGGCGGCATCCTCGTCGAACTGGGCGTCGCTCATGCCTTCGCGCCGGGCAAGCGAGAAACCGATCTCGCTGCCGTCGCCGCTGGGCACCACCCGCATGTGGTTGACGAAGACCTCGCCCGTGTCGAGCCGCAGCGTGTGGTCGAGCACGCCCTCCTCGTTGAGCGGGGCGAACTCGACCAGCGCCCGGCCGAGCGGTGACTGCACCACCCAGTCGTTGTCCACCCGCTCCACGGCCAGGAAGAAGGACGGCGCCCAGCGGGGCAGGTTGTAGGGATCGCGGGCGACTTCGTAGACGCGCTCGGGCGGCGCATCGATGCGGGTCGTGATGTTGCGGATCTCGGGCTCCATCGGCGGATCTTCACACAGGGCCGCCTCCCCTACAATGCGCTCGGGCAGGCGGCCGGCGGCACCGGCCGGGGCCCCGACGAGGAGACAGCCATGCAGGCAGGCACCCAGCCGATCGCCCACTTCACCCTGACCATGCGCGCGCTCGCGCGACACCCGCAGCGGGTCGCCTTCCAGTGGGAGGGCGGGCAGCTCAGCTACGCGGCGACGGTCGCGATGATCGCCGGCTTCCAGAAGGTGTTCGACGACGCCGGCCTGGCGCGCGGCCAGCGCCTTGCGCTGCTCACCGCGAACCGTCCCGAGACCTGGTGCGCCGGTGTCGCCGCCCAGGGGCTGGGCCTGGCGATCACCTGGCTGCATCCGCTCGGCGCGCTGGAGGCCCAGCGCTTCCAGCTGGAGGACAGCGAGGCGACGGCGCTGGTCGTCGATGCCGACCACTTCGGCGACCGCGGCGGCGAGCTGGCCGCCGCGCTGCCCGAGTTGCGCGTCTTCCGCCTCGGCCGCGCCTCCTATGGCACCGACCTGCTCGCGGCAGCGGCGCGCGCCGGCGCACGGTCGCCGGTCGACCGCTCGGCACCGGAGCTGCTCGCCACCCTGAACTACACCGGCGGCACCACCGGCCGGTCCAAGGGTGTCGCCCGCAGCAGCCTCGGCCTCACGCGCATGGCGATCGACATCCTCGCCGACTTCGAGATCCCGGCCGCGCCGCGCTACCTCGCGGTCGCCCCCATCAGCCACGTGACCGGCACCAACGTCCTGCCCGTCCTGCTGCGCGGGGGAACGATCCACCTGCTCCCCCGCTTCGAGCCCGAACGGATCCTCGAGACGGTCGCGGCCGAACGCATCAACTT
>DAIMFM010000228.1:0-4930 GCA_036724585.1 Burkholderiaceae bacterium
CCCCACTCCCCCTCCGCCGGCGCCCGCTGCCGCCCTCAAGCCGCTTCGCGGCGACCGCCGCGCTTCTTCAGGTAGACGAGGAGAATCGAGATCGCCGCCGGGGTGACGCCCGAGATCCGGCTCGCCTGGCCGATCGTCTCGGGACGCCGCTCGGCGAGGATCTGGCGCACTTCGAAGGAGAGCCCGGGCACCGCGGCATAGTCGAAGTCGGCCGGCAGGGGTAGCTCGGTATTGTGCTTCTGGCGTTCGACCTCGACGCGCTGCCGCTCGATGTAGCCGCTGTACTTGGCGCGGATCTCGACCTGCTCCACGACCTGGCCGATGCGCAGCTCGTCGAGCCCGCTGGCGGCCGCCGATTCCCGCAGGTGCGGCGGCGCCAGCTCGACGAGGCGCTCGTAACGGGTATCGGGCCGGCGCAGCAGGTCGGCCAGCGAATACTCGCGCTCGATTCCCTGGCCGAGCGCCGCCCGCAGCAGGACCGGATCGGCGGTGTCGGGGCGCACCCAGGTGCGGGCCAGCCGGCTCGATTCGCGCTCGATCGCGTCGCGCTTGCGGCAGAAGGCGTCCCACCGCTCGTCGTCCACCAGGCCGAGGCGCCGGCCGGTCTCGGTGAGGCGCAGGTCGGCGTTGTCTTCGCGGAGGTTGAGGCGGTACTCGGCCCGGCTGGTGAACATCCGGTAGGGCTCGCTGACACCGCGGGTGATCAGATCGTCGACCAGTACCCCGAGATAGCCCTCGTCGCGCGCCGGCGTCCAGGGCTCCTCGCCGCGGACCTGGCGGGCGGCATTGGCGCCGGCGAGGAGTCCCTGCGCCGCCGCTTCCTCGTAGCCGGTCGTCCCGTTGATCTGCCCGGCGAAGAACAGGCCGGCGATGGACCTCGTCTCCAGGCTGGTCTTCAGGGAACGCGGATCGAAATAGTCATACTCGATCGCATAGCCGGGGCGCAACAGATGCGCGTTCTCCAGCCCCGGAATCGCGCGAACCATCCGGATCTGGATGTCGAACGGCAGGCTTGTCGAGATGCCGTTGGGATAGATCTCGTGCGTGTCGAGGCCTTCGGGCTCGAGGAAGACCTGGTGCGAGGCCTTGTCCGCGAAACGGAAGATCTTGTCCTCGACCGAGGGACAGTAGCGCGGGCCGACCCCCTCGATCACGCCGGTGAACATCGGCGACCGATCGATCCCCTCCCGGATGATCTCGTGCACCGCCGGCGACGTATGGGTGATCCAGCATGGCACCTGGCGCGGGTGGCGCTCCGGATGGCCGAGGAAGGAAAAGACGGGAACCGGATCGAGATCGCCGGGCTGCTCCTCGCAGCGACTGAAATCGATGCTGCGGCCGTCGATCCGAGGCGGCGTGCCGGTCTTGAGTCGCCCCTGGGGCAAGGCCAGGTCCTTCAGGCGTTGCGCCAGCGTGACCGAGGCCGGATCCCCGGCCCGGCCCGCGCCGTAGTTGTCCAGGCCGACATGGACCTTGCCATTGAGGAAGGTGCCAGCGGTGAGGACCACCGCCCGCGCGCGGAACTCGATGCCGGTCTGGGTCCTGGCGCCCACGACCCGATCGCCCTTGCCATCGGACTCGATCAACAGGTCATCGACCGCCTGCTGGAAGATCCACAGATTGGGCTGGTTCTCGAGGCGGGCCCGGATGGCCGCCCGGTAGAGAACACGGTCCGCCTGGGCGCGCGTGGCCCGCACCGCAGGCCCCTTGCTCGAATTGAGGATACGGAACTGGATGCCCGCGTCGTCGGTCGCCAGCGCCATGGCGCCGCCCAGCGCATCGATCTCCTTGACCAGGTGGCCCTTGCCGATGCCCCCGATCGAGGGATTGCACGACATCTGGCCGAGCGTCTCGATGGAGTGGGTCAGGAGCAGGGTACGGCAACCGATCCGGGCGGACGCAAGCGCCGCTTCGGAGCCGGCATGGCCCCCGCCGACGACGAGGACATCGAATTGATCAGGATGCTGCATAGGCTGACCACCGGGCCTCACGGGCCAGGGGTACAAAGAAACAAGGCTGTGGAGCCGGGATTCTGGCACCGGCACAAGGCGCTGCGGCGGCGGCCGTCAACCAGCCCGATTCGCGCGCTCCGGGCCTGTGATTATACGGCGCAACGCGCGCTTCCGATAGTCGCGGCCATGGAGCAAGGCAGATGGCACGAAGCTGGGGACGGTTTCACGTGGAACAAGAGCGCCACGCGGTCCGGGTGGGTTGGGCAACTAGGTCGCCAAGTCAGGGCGTCGTTTCACGTGGAACAAAACCACTCGAAGGCAACGAGGGCGTCGGGTCGATCGCCCCTTAACCAAGGGGCGCTGGAGTTCGCCCTCGCCCTTTCCGCCCTTGCCCTTGCCCTTGCCCTTCCCTCTCCGCTCGTTCCTTGTCGGATCCTCCCATGACGTCCGTGCCCTCGGCCGCTGGAACATGCTCGGCATGGCCAACGCTCAGAGTGGCGAATACCGGACAGCGAGTGATCGCAACCCCGGCCTGCACTGCCGCCGCGGTCGCTGGCTTCCGGGCGAAACTGGGCGCGACGGGTGTGCCACCCTGATGCCTGAATGGCGTCACACCGGAACGAACATGGCGGTCGACCCCACGGGTGTCGGGCTGGACGGTAGGCTGCGCCATCCGAATCGGCGGGCCGAGACGGGGCCGCGGCGGAGCGGTTCGAGCCCCAGCCGCCCCCCCGCTCGACCTCTTCTCCGGGGGTCAATCCCTGAGAGCCCGATGCAAGGCTACGCCGCATCCTGGAAGATCAAGGGCGACCGCTCGCCCGGCTCGGCCGCCTAGGAATCGAAGGGATGGCGCGCGCCGCCAGTCACGGATCGTGCAGCACAGACCGTCGGCGGGCGTGCCCGTTCGGGGATCTCACCAACCGCCGCGCCAAGCTCGTGTTCGCCCGGACGCGCCACCGCCCTGGACTCTTTCGAGGCATCGAGCACCCGGCGGACTCGATCAGGCGCTCGGGCGGCCGACCGGGAGAGGTCGATCAGTTTGCGGAGGGCTCGGTACCGCGCCCTCTCGAGTACTGGACCGGGAGCATTCGGATCGGATTTGAATCCGGATCCGGCTCGGATCGTGTGCGACGGGGCGGTGGCGCGGCGCGGCGTGAACGTCAGGCTCGCGCCAGCGCGCCGTTGTCCGAGACTCGCTGCGCGCCCGGTTCGGCAGCCGCCAGCATTTTCAGGTGCATGCCGATCTGGGGACTCAAGACCCGTGTCGGCGGCCACCCACCGCCCGGGATGCGCCCTTTCGCCCTTGCCGCGCAAGGCCCCCGGTGCGTTCCCCAGCTCGTCGCCGACGGGCATGGGAAGCAACTATGTGGGAAGCAGCCCTATGGAAGCACCTCGTGGTTGACGCCGGACCCATGACCCCCGACACGGCGCGCATGGCAATGGGCCTGCGGCCTCCGAACTTCTAGCACCATGCTCCTGTTTCACGTGAAACAGGCACGAGGCCGGGCCCGAAGGAGACGACCAAGCTATACGACCGCCGCCGCTACTCGCCTTCGAGGATCCACTCCGCGGCGCGCTCGGCAATCATCAGGGTGGGCGAATTGGTGTTGCCGGATGTGATCGTCGGCATGACCGAGGCGTCTGCGATGCGCAGGCCTTCGACACCGAGCACACGCAATCGATTGTCCACCACTGCACTCGGGTCCGATTCCGGCCCCATGCGGCATGTGCCCACCGGATGGAAGATGGTGGTTCCGATCTGCGCGGCGGCTTCCGCCAGCTGTTCGTCCGTCTGGAAGTCCGGCCCGGGCAGGTACTCGGTCGGCGAGTACCGGGCAAGCGCCGGCGCGCCGACGATCTGGCGGGTCAGCCGGATGGCACGGGCGGCCACCAGGCGGTCCGACTCCGTCGCGAGGTAGTTCGGCGAGATTCGCGGCGCCTCGCAGACGTCCGGGGACTGGATGTGCACACTCCCCCGGCTTTCCGGACGGACATGGCACACCGAAGCCGTGAACGCGGGAAAGCGATGCAGCGGATCGCCGAACTTGTCCAGCGACAGGGGCTGGACGTGGTACTCGAGGTCCGGGGTCTCGACGTCGTCCGACGAGTAGGCGAAGGCGCCCAGCTGGCTGGGCGACATGGTCATCGGCCCCCGTTTCGCGCCGAAGTACTGCAGGCCCATCCAGGCCTTGCCCCAGAGCGAGCCGGCGCTCTGGTTCAGGGTGGTGACGCCGCTGACCTTGTAGATGGTGCGCAGCTGCAGGTGATCCTGGAGATTCTCCCCCACCCCCGGGCGATCGGCCCGGACCTCGATTCCCAGGTCCTGCAGGCGCTGCCCGGCGCCGATTCCGGAGCGCTCCAGGATCTGCACCGTGCCGATCGAACCCGAGGACAACACCACTTCCCTGCGCGCCCTGGCCTCGGTGACCGGCCCCAGGCCGGCGGTGCGAAGCGGCCGGTTGGGTTCGCAGGCCTGGAACTCCACACCCACCACCCTGCCCGGCGACGCCTGGTCGAACACGAGCCGCGACACATTGGTGCGGCTGGCGACCTTCAGGTTCGGCCGTCCCAGGACGGGACGCAGGAACGCGCTCGCCGCATTCCACCGCACCCCGCGGCGCTGGTTCACTTCGAAGTAGCCGCAGCCGAAGTTGTCGCCCCGATTGAAGTCATCGGTGCGGGGAATCCCGGCCTGTTCGGCCGCTTCCTGGAAGGCGTCGAGGATCGGCCAGCGCAGGCGCATGGACTCCACGCGCCATTCGCCGCCGTGGCCGTGGACCGGATCGGTGCCCCCGCCGTCGAGGCGATGGTAATCCTCATGGCGCTTGAAGTACGGCAGCACTTCGGACCATCCCCAGCCGGGCGCCGTCTCGGCCCAGCGATCGTAGTCCGACGCCTGGCCGCGCATGTAGATCATGCCGTTGATGGAGGAGCATCCGCCCCAGACGCGCCCGCGCGGATACCTGATCGAGCGGCCG
>DAIMFM010000229.1:0-4912 GCA_036724585.1 Burkholderiaceae bacterium
CGAGGGGCCATCGATGATGGACAGTGGGTTGTGAACGGACAGCGATATTCCAGCCCATCCGATGCCGCAGGCGGCTCAGTCCGAACAAAAGCAGGAGGCCACCCCAGTCTGAACGGTTGGGTTTATTGGGAGGTGCGCAACGCTGGCGACTCGCGTTGGAAAAAGCTCGGCAGTTTGCGCCGACCCAAGTGAAACAGGCCGCATCATTGTATTGGTGCGGGTCTTCTGAGACACGATTCTCCTTGCCGGCAACCTGGAGAGGCTCGCGGTCGTCGCCTTCGCGGCCGTCATGGCCGGGCGTTGGATCGCAGCCTTTATTGCCGCCCGCGTCGCCACCTTCAGCCTGTCGGGTTCGCTCACGCTCCTGCGCGGCGCCATCATCCGCACCGGCATCGGCGCGCTGATCGTCGGCGCGGGCGAGTTGATCTACTGGTTCGGGCAACTGGTGCAGGGCGCGGGCGGCTTCGGTGCGGCACTCGAGCTGATGGGCAACGTGGCGCGTGCCGTCTGGGACGGGATCAAGGCCACGCTCGGCTCCTTCGTGGACGACTTCCGCGCCCTGCGCGCCGATATCGAGGCGATCTGGCTACGGCTGATGGCCTTCCTGTCGAACAAATGGGCAGATTTCCTTGGCACCATCGGACCGACCTTCAACGCGGTCGCCGAGACGATCGGTGCCGACGCGCGGATCGACTGGTTCGGGGCGCAGTCTTATGCCTCGATGCTCGATCACGCCGCCAGCAATGCCGGTGCGATGGCCGACCGCTACCGTCAGCGCGCGGCCGAGACCCGAGCCGGGGCCTTCGACAGCGTCGGCCCGGCAATACAGGCGCTACGCGATGCGCTGAGCGGCGAGGACGCGGAGAGCCCGCTGGACGAGGCTGCCGCATCGGCGGGCCGGGTGACTGCGGCTCTGAACGATACCACGGCTGCTGCCGGTCGTGCCGGAGCCGCCGGGCGCAGCGCCGGAGAGGAGACTCGCGCCGGGGCCGAGGCCGCCGCGACCGGCTGGGCTGCGGTGAGAGAGACCCTTGCCGACTATGCCACGAAGGCGCGCGAGATCGGCGGCGATATCGGCAATGCGCTGGTCGGGGCGTTCCGCAGCGCCGAGAACGCAATCGGCGAATTCGTGAAGACCGGCAAGCTGAAGTTCGGTGATCTGGTCACCTCGCTGATCGCCGATCTGGCCAAGCTCGCGGCGCGGCGCTTCATCCTCGGTCCGCTCGCGGGCGTGCTTTCCGGCGTGCCGGGCAATCTCGGCGGCGGGATTTTTGCCAACATCCTGCATGCGGGCGGCATGGTCGGTTCTCCGGGACCGGGCCGCATGGTGCCGGCACTCGCCTTCGCCAATGCTCCGCGCATGCACGCCGGCGGCTGGGCGGGCCTGAGGCCCGACGAAGTGCCCGCCATCCTGCAACGCGGCGAGCGGGTGCTCTCGCGCCGCGAAGCCGCCGGTTACGGCGGGGCAAGCGCACCGACCGTCAATGTCACCATCAACGCCCGCGACGCCGAGAGCTTCCGGCAATCCCGCACGCAGATCGCGGCCGATATCGCTCGCGCCGTCTCGCTGGGGCGGCGCGGCATGTGAGCCCCGGCCGGCACAACCCTGAACCCTGCAGAGAACAGCGATGGCTTTTCACGAGGTCCGGTTTCCGGACGACATCAGCCGTGGTGCGCGCGGCGGACCCGAGCGGCGCACCCAGATCGTCGAACTGGCCTCGGGCGACGAGGAGCGCAATGCCAGCTGGGCGAACTCGCGCCGCCGCTATGACGTCGCCTATGGCATCCGTCGCGCCGACGATCTCGCGGCAGTGGTCGCCTTCTTCGAGGCGCGAAACGGCCGCCTTCACGGCTTCCGCTTCAAGGACTGGGCCGACTTCAAGTCCTGCCTGCCGTCGCAGGCACCGAGCGCAACCGACCAGCAGATCGGCACCGGCGACGGCACGACGACGCAGTTCCAGCTCGCGAAGCGCTACACCTCCGGCGCGCAATCCTGGACGCGCAGCATCGCCAAGCCGGTCGCGGGCAGCGTGCGCGTTGCACTCGCGGGCGTCGAACAGATGTCGGGCTGGTCGGTCGATACCACGACCGGCCTCGTCACCTTCGGTTCCGCGCCCGGCGGGGGCGTCGCCATCACTGCGGGCTTCGCGTTCGACGTCCCCGTCCGTTTCGACACCGACACGCTCGACATCACCCTCGACCTCGAACGCCTCGGTTCGATCACCTCCATCCCGCTGCTGGAGATCCGCAGATGAACGACGAGACCGGGTTCCTCGCCGCGGTGCTGAAGGAGCTCGCCACATCGACGGCGGTGATCCTCGCCGCCTGGCGTGCCCTCGGCGGGGCGACCAACGCGCTGACCACGAGGATGCGCCTGCGCGATGCGCTGCGGCACATCCTGCTCGGCGGGTTGATCGCGGCAGGGATGGGCAGCCTCTCCATGGCGCTCGTAACCAGCTGGCTCGGCTTGCCGCCCGAGGCGATCCCGGCCGGGGGCGCTGCAGGGTCCGCGGCCTATCTCGTCGGCGTCTTCGGCCCCGCCTTCATCGAGCTCGTCCTCGCCCGGCTGCGCGGGGAGAAGAAAGGCGACGGCGATGCATGAGCTGCTCCGCCTCGCGCGCTTCATTCGCTGCGACCCCATCGCCCCGCGTCAGGCCTTCGCCCACCGCCTGCGCATCGGCCTCGCCGTCGCGGCTCTCATCCTGATCCTCTCGCTTCTGGGGTGATCCCATGCACACGACCGCCCGGGGCCTGCTGGCCCTCGTCCGGCACGAAGGTATCGTGCCCGGACCCTATCTCGATGTGAAACAGGTCTGGACCTTCGGCATCGGCCACACGGCCTCGGCCGGACCGCCCGATCCGGCTCGGATGCCCCGTGGCATGCCCGCCGATTTCGATGCCGGCATCCGTGAGGCGTTCAAGGTATTCCGGACCGATCTGGTTGCCTACGAGGCAGCGGTGCGACGGGCCGTGGCCGTACAGCTTGCCCCGCACGAATTCGATGCGCTGGTCAGCTTCCACTACAACACCGGCGGCATCGCGAGAGCCGCGCTGACGAGGCACCTGAACACCGGCAACCGCGTGGCGGCGGCCGAGGCCTTCATGGGCTGGCTCAAACCCGCCGCGATCCGGCCCCGGCGCGAGGCCGAGCGCGGCCTCTTCCGACATGGCCGTTACCCCACCGGAACCATCCCGGTCTGGGCGGTCGACCGTAATGGCCGGGTCGATTTCTCGCGACCCATCCGGCGGCTGACCGAGGACGAGGCACTGGCGCTGCTGCGGCCGGAGGCGACGCCTGTTCCGGCGGCCGTTGCCCCCATGCCGGTCCCGGCCGTGCCCGCTGCGCCCACG
This sequence comes from Burkholderiaceae bacterium, assembly GCA_036724585.1. Classification (GTDB taxonomy): domain Bacteria; phylum Pseudomonadota; class Gammaproteobacteria; order Burkholderiales; family Burkholderiaceae_E; genus JAMLIN01. Next base: position 3,352 of record DAIMFM010000229.1, read on the forward strand.
CTGCTGTCTCGCCTCACTGCATTCCTCACCACCCTGATCGGAGGACGTCCATGAACTGGAACCTTGCCCGCGGCCTCGTCTACCTGGCCTGTCTTGCCGCATCCGGCCTCGCCATGGCCGGGCTGGCGGATTTCGATCTGGCCACCGGCACCCTCGATATCCGGCCTTTCAATCTCTATGCCCTGACCGGCGCGACTGGCGGCGTGGTGTCTTCGCTTCTGGCATCCGTGGCGCTCCTGCGTGGCTGGGGGCGGAAGTGAAGTCCCTCTCTCCCGCCCTGCAGGCCCATCTCGGTGAAGGCACGACGACGCTCGGCTGGTGCTGGCGGATCGCGCGTGCAGATGGCGTGAGCTTCGGCTTCACCGACCATGACCGGACGCTGAAGTTTGACGGCACCGATTTCGAGCCCGAGAGCGGGCTGACCGCCTCAGAGGTCCGCTCGGGATCGGACCTGTCGGTCGATGCGCAGGATGCCGAAGGCGTGCTGACCTCGGACCGGATCACCGAAACCGACATCCTCGACGGCCGCTGGGACGCGGCGCAAGTCGAGGTCTGGCGGGTGAACTGGGCCGACACGGGTCAGCGGGTTCTGATGCGCCGGGGCGCCATCGGCCAGATCCGGCGCGGGCGGCTGGCCTTCGTCGCCGAGGTGCGCTCGCTCGCCCATGTCCTCGGCCAGACGGTGGGGCGGACTTTCCAAGCGACCTGCGATGCCGCGCTCGGCGATGCGCGCTGCGGCGTCGATCTGGCGGAACCGGCCTTCAAGGGAACCGGCTCCGTCATCGATCTTCTGCGCGACCGCGCCTTCACTGCCTCGAGCCTCGACGGCTTCGCCTCTGGCTGGTTCACCTTTGGGACCATCGAATGGACCGGCGGCGCGAATGCTGGGAGGCGCACCGAGGTGCTGGGTCATGACGTCACGGACGGCATCGCTGTGCTGACCTTGCTCGAAGCGCCGGTGCGGGCCATCAACGAGGGCGACGCCTTCACCATCCGTGCGGGTTGCGACAAGCGGATCGAGACCTGCGGGGCGAAGTTCGCCAATACCACCAGTTTCCGAGGCTTTCCGCATATCCCCGGCCAGGACGCCGTCCTGCGCTATGCGACGAAGGATGGTGGCCATGATGGGGGCGTGCTGTGAACACCGCCGATCCCGACAAAGTCATCGCGGCGGCACGGTCCTGGCTCGGGACGCCGTACCATGATCAGGCGAGCCTCAAGGGCGTCGGCTGTGATTGTCTCGGGCTCGCCCGCGGCGTCTGGCGCGATGTCGTCGGCCCCGAGCCGTTCCCGATCCCGCCCTACAGCCGGGACTGGGGCGAGACCGGCCCGCGCGAGGTGCTGGCCGAGGGCGCGCGCCGCATGATGCCGGAGATCGCCCCAGCCGATGCCGGTCCCGGCGCGCTGGTGCTGTTCCGGATGACGTCGCGCGCCATTGCCAAGCATGTCGGGATCCTCACCGGGCCCGGCTCCTTCCTCCACGCCTACGAGCGGCTCGGCGTGATTGAGGAACCGCTCACCCCATCCTGGCGGCGGCGCATCGCCTTCGCCTTCCTGTTCC
>DAIMFM010000230.1:0-4907 GCA_036724585.1 Burkholderiaceae bacterium
GCCACGGCCGCTGAGCGGCCCGGTCCGCCTGCCGGCGGCCGGGCGAGCGCGCCCGGGTCGCGCGGTCAGGCCGCGACGACCTCCCGCTGCCGACGCTCGTGCAGGCGCAGCACGATATCCTTGGCCAGCGAATCCGGAATGTCGACGTCGGACCATTGCAGCACCTGGCCCGGTTCGACGGCGTGGCGCAGCACGGCGCCCTTGAGGATGCCGATGGGCACCGCGTCGCCGGCTTCGTCCAGGCGCGCCGATTCGCCGCGCAGGTCGAAGCCGCCGATGCGATGGCCTGCGCGCAGCGCGCGCTTCGCGATGGCGACCACGCCCAGCGTGGGCTCGGCCGAATTGTCGAGCAGGACGCCGCCGCCGCCGAAGACACGGTTCACGGTCTTGATGATCTCGAGCGCGCAGAGATGGTAGTTGCGGGCCAGCACATAGTGCGGGCCGTCGCCCATCTTGATGTTGCGCAGGGCGCCGCGCTCGCTCGCCTGGTGGCGCGCGGCGATGAAGACGCCAGGCGGCTGGCCGCGTGAGACGACGTAGTCGGCGATCGGCTGGCCGATCGACTCGGCGAGTGCGGCGAGTTCGCGCGCGGCGCCTTCGGTGTCGTCGGTGCGCGGCCCCTCGAGCCCCTGCCGGGTGATGGTGGCGCCCATGCCGTTGCCGATCAGGGTCTGCTCGATCTGCAGCTTGGTGCCATCGGTGAACGACGTGGTCTGGTTGAGCGAGAAGCCCTGCTTCTCGGCCCAGTGGCGCATGTTCTCGGGCGTCGGGTGGTGGTCGAGGAATCCCTTCATGTTGCCGTAGACCAGCGGCTCGAAGCCCATCGCGACCGCCTCCTCGTGCAGGGCCGCGAGGCAGCCGGGCTGGTCGCCCTCGGCCTCGGTGAGCAGGCCGCGGCCGACGAACCAGGCGCCGGTGGTGACATGGAACTCCGAATCCATGGTGACCACCGGCCGGCCGGCGGCCAGCGCCCGGTCGACGACCATGGTGGCATGGACGGGGTCACCCGAGCATTCGACGACGAGGTCGCTGCGCTCGACCAGCTCGTCGATCGAGTTCGTGATCGTCCCGTCGCAGGGGAAATCCGCCAGTGAGGCGGGGCGACGTCGGGTGAGTACCGTCGCGATCCGGTAGTCGGGATTGGACTGGACCAGGCGCGCGAAACCGCGGGCGATGAACCCAGTACCGGCCAGGCCAATGGGACGAATACAGGACATGGCTCTCCTTGCTGGATGGCGTCTTATTGTGGATTTCCCGCAGAAAGCGTGAGGGGCCGTCCCCGGCTGCAGGAATCGGTCCCGCCGGGAATGCGGTGGAATCAGTACGCCTGACGGGCTTCGATGCGCGCGGACGGCGCGGCGAACCGCAACAGGGCCCAGCAGGTGGCGCACAGGAGAAAATTGCCGATCGTGAGCGGCACGACCGTGTGGTCGAAGGCCTGGCCGATGGCGTAGCCGAGCGCGGCCGCGAGGATCGTGGTGATGGTGCCCAGCGCGGCCGAGGCGGTGCCCGCGATATGCGCCATCGGCTGCATCGCCAGGGTGTTGAGGTTCGGCCCGACCAGGCCGAAGAGCAGCATCGCCAGCGACTCGAACAGGACGAACACGGGCAGCGGCAGCAGGCCGCCAAGGGCGAGCAGCGCCATCAGCCCGGTGACGCCGAGCATGGCCACCAGGGCGAGGCGCGACAGGCGCCGCGGCCCCAGGCCCATGACCAGGCGGGCGTTGATGAACGCCCCCACCGCCATCACCCCCGCGACCAGCGCGATCAGCAGCGGAAAGGCCGCGCCGACGCCGTAGAGGTCGACCAGCACCTGCTGAGAGGACATCACGAAGGCGAACAGGATGCCCATCATGAGGACCATGCCGAGCGTGTGGACGAGCGATTCCCGGCAGGCGAGGAACTCGCGATAGCCGCCCAGCACGCCGGCCACGCTGATGCGACGGCGCCGCTCGGGCGCGAGGGTCTCGGACAGCCGCCACAGGGTCCAGGCGATCAGGGCCACGCCACAGGCGAACAGCGCGCTGAAGATCCAGCGCCAGGGTGCGATGAAGAGGATCCACTGGCCGAACGACGGGGCGATGACCGGCACGACCATCAGCACCATCATGGCGAGCGACATCACCTGGCCGAGCATCGGGCCTTCGAAGCGGTCGCGGGCGATCGCCATCGCCACCACCCGGGGACCGCCGGCGCCGAGTCCCTGCAGGGCCCGGGCGAGCAGCAGGGTGGTGAAGCTGCCCGCGATCATGGCGGCGACGCTGCCGAGGACGAAGACGCCCAGGCCCGCGAGCAGGACCGGACGCCGGCCATAGCGATCCGAGAGCGGCCCGTAGACCATCTGCGACGCACCGAACGCAAGCAGGTAGACGAGGATCACCGCCTGCCGGTGGTTCTCCTCGACGACGCCGAGCTCATCGGCGATCTCGGCGAGCGCCGGCAGCATCGTGTCGATGCCGAGCGCATTGAGCGCCATGCAGGCAGCGATGAAGGCGACGAGTTCGGGAAAGGACATCACCGCGCCCGCGCCGCGCGGTGCGCGCCCGTCCTGCGGCGGGCTCAAGTGGGCACGACCCGGGGCACCGAAGGACGACCGGCCTTGAGCATCGCCGCCACCAGGAAGGCGAGTTCGAGGCTCTGCGAGCCGTTCAGGCGGGGATCGCAGGCGCTGCGATAGCGCTGGGCCAGGTCCGCCTCGGTCAGGCGCTGGCCACCGCCGGTACACTCGGTCACGTCGAGCCCGGTCAGCTCGAAATGCACCCCGCCCGGCCAGGTGCCGGCGGCCGCATGGCATTCGAAGTAGCCGCGCACCTCGTCGAGGATGCGGTCGAAGTCCCGCGTCTTGATGCCCTCGGCGGTGCTGGTGGTGTTGCCGTGCATCGGGTCGCAGCACCAGGCCACCGGATGTCCCTCCTCGCGCACCGCCTCGAGCAGGGGTGGCAATGCGTCCCGGACGCGGCCGGCGCCCATGCGGCTGATCAGCACGATACGCCCCGCCTGCCGATCCGGGTCGAGCGCGGCGAGCAGCGCGCGCACCTGCGCCGGCGTCGCTCCCGGGCCGAGCTTGACCCCGACGGGATTGTCGACGCCGCGCAGGAACTCGACATGGGCGCCCTCGGCCTCGCGCGTGCGCTCGCCGATCCACAGCATGTGGGCCGAGCCGGCGTACCAGCGTCCGCTCGTGGGCTCCCGGCGGGCGAGCGCCTGCTCGTAGGGCAGGTGCAGGGCCTCGTGCGAGGTGAAGAACTCCACTTCCTGGAGCTGGGGCGAATGCACGGCGTCGAAGCCGCAGGCGTCCAGGAAGGCGAGCGCCTCGGTGATCCGGCCCGCGACTTCGGCGTAGCGCTCGCCCTGCGCGCTGCGGGCGACGAAATCGGTGGTCCAGCCGTGCACGCGCCTGAGGTCGGCGTAGCCGCCGCGCGAGAGCGCGCGCAGCAGGTTCAGGGTCGAGGCCGAATGCGCATAGGCGCGCAGGAGCCGCGCCGGATCCGGCTTGCGCGAACGCGCATCGAAGGCGCTGCCGTTGACGATGTCGCCGCGGTAGGACGGCAGCGTGCGGCCGTCGCGCGTCTCGGTGTCGGCCGAGCGGGGCTTGGCGAACTGGCCGGCGATACGGCCGATCTTCACCACCGGGCAGGCGGCGGCGAAGGTCAGCACCACCGCCATCTGCAGCATGACGCGGAAGGTGCCGCGCACCGATTCGTCGCTGAGCTCATCGAACGCCTCGGCGCAATCGCCGCCCTGGAGCAGGAAGGCCTCGCCGCGCGCGACCCGCGCCAGGCGTTCGCGCAGCACGGCGATCTCGCCGGCGAAGATCAGCGGCAGTCGCCGGGCCAGTTCGGCTTCGACCTCGGCGAGCCGGGCGGCGTCGGGATAGGCGGGCAGCTGGCGCACCGGCCTGGCGCGCCAGCTGTCCGGTGACCAGGTATCGGGCATTGCAGGACCGGGCATCGGAAACGGGCCGGCGCGGCCCGCGAGCCGCGCCGGGATGGCAGGGCCGCCATTATCGCATCGTCATGCGCCCGCCCACTTCGGCCGGAACCGTGGTGCGCGCCTCGATGCGCTGGAGCTCCACCAGGCGCCTGTAGATGCCGCCATCGATGCGCATCAGGCTGTCATGGACGCCCGTCTCGGCGAGCCGGCCGTGGTCGAGCACGAGGATGCGGTCGGCGGCCTGGATGGTGGAGAGGCGATGCGCGATCGCGACCACGGTGACGCGGCCGCGCAGGCCCAGGATCGCGCGCTGCACCGCGCGTTCGGTGTCGCTGTCGACGTGGGCGGTCGCCTCGTCGAGCAGCAGGATCCGCGGCGCCCCGGCCAGTGCCCGGGCGATCGACAGCAGCTGCTTCTGCCCCGTCGACAGGCGCGCTCCGGCCTCGCCCAGCGGGGCGTCGAGGCCGCCGGGGAGCGCGGCGACGAAACGATCGGCCTGGGCGGCGCGCAGCGCCGCCTCGATGTGCTGCGTCTCGAGGCCGCGGCCCATGTCGATGTTCTCGCGCACCGAACCGCCGAGCAGGAAGGGCTCCTGCGGCACGACCGCCACCTCGCGCCGGAACGCGGCTTCGGCGAGCCGCCCGAGCGGGACGCCGCCGATCCGGATGCTGCCCGCCGTGGGCTCGTGGAAGCGCAGCAGGAGGGCGAGCAGGGTGCTCTTGCCCGAACCGGTGTGGCCGACGATGCCGATGAACTCGCCGGGCGCCACCGCGAAGTCGATGCCGTGGAGCACCTCGGGACCACCCGGATAGGCGAAGCGCAGCGACTCCACCTCGATGGAGCCGTCGCCGGCGCCCGCAGCGCCGCGTGCCGCCGCCCCCGCGTCCGCCGGCGCGAGCTCGAGCAGGGAGCGCACCCGCGATGCGGCGACCACCGACTGCTGCAGCTGCGCGAACTGCATGGTGAACTGGTTG
>DAIMFM010000231.1:0-4886 GCA_036724585.1 Burkholderiaceae bacterium
CGCGGGATTCGCCGACGAGCGATCCTGCGCTGAGGCCATGCTGTCGGCCAGCGAGCTCGCGGCGCTCGAGCGCGAAGTGGCCGGCCATGAGCAGGCCGTGGCCGGCGCCCGCGAACGCCTGGCGCGGGCGGTGACCGCCATCGCGGGACGCGAAGCGCCCGACATTGCCGCCTTCGAGGCGACGCTCGCACAGGTCCGGGAGGAGCTGCGGGCGCTCGCGGCGAGCCGTACCCGGGCGGAGCTGCGGCTCGAGGACGACACCCGCCTCGCCGCCCGGCTGGCCGGGAACGCCGACGTCATCGCCAGGCTCGAGCGGGAGTTCGCCCTGGTCGGGCGGCTCGCCGACCTGGCGGGCGGGCGCAACGAGCGCCGCCTCACTTTCCAGCGCTACGTGCTCGCCACGCTGCTCGACGACGTCCTGGTCCAGGCGAGCGTGCGCCTGCGCGCCATGAGCCGTGGCCGCTATTGGCTGCGCCGACGCGAGGAGGTCGGTGACAAGCGCACCGCGCAAGGCCTGGCCATCGAGGTCTTCGACGACGACACCGGCCGGCCGCGGCCGGTGACCACCCTGTCCGGCGGCGAGGGCTTTCTCGCGGCCCTCTCCCTGGCGCTGGGACTGTCCGATGTGGTGGCGGCGCACGCCGGCGGGGTGCGCCTCGAAACCCTTTTCGTCGACGAGGGCTTCGGCAGCCTCGACCCGGAGGCGCTCGATCTCGCGATGCGGGCCCTGCTCGACCTGCGGGCGCAGGGCCGCTGCATCGGCATCATCTCCCACGTGGAGGAGCTGCGCCGCCAGGTCGGCATCGGCATCGAGGTGGCCGCCGGTGTCACGGGCAGCCGGATCCGGGGGGCGGGCCAGGGCACTCCGGGCATGATGTAATGTCCCCAAGGCACGGTGCCTGCGGGTCGACCGCTCGGCCCCGGTTCCTCTCGCAGGCCCATTCCCTGGTTTCCCGTCGATGATCCGTTCCGTTTCCACCCTGCTGGTCGGCATGGCCATCCTGCTTGCCGGTTCGGGCCTGCTCGGCACCGCGCTCGGCCTGCGTGCCGCCTTCGAGACGTTCGACGAAGCCCGCACCGGCATCATCATGGCGGGCTACTTCGTCGGCTTCGTGGGCGGCTACTGGATCTGCCCGCCCATCATCCGCCGCGTCGGCTTCGTGCGCGCCTTCGCCGCCTTCGCCTCGATGACGGCGGCCGTATCGATCGCCTACGCCCTGTACGTCGAGCCGGTGCCCTGGTTCGCGCTGCGCATCGTCAACGGCCTCGGCCTGGTCGGCATCTACATGGTGATCGAGAGCTGGCTGGGCACCCATGCCGGCGCGGCCCGCGGCCGGGTGCTCGCCGCGTACATGACGATGAACATGCTGGGCCTGGCGGCCGGGCAGGCCCTGGTCGATCTCTATCCCATCGAGGGCATCGAGCTCTTCGCCATCGCCGCCGGGCTGTTCTGCATCGGCCTGGTGCCGATCGTCCTCACGCCGGTCATGGAACCGGCCCGGATCGAATCGGCGAGCGTGCGCATCCTCGTGATCTACACGCCCTCGCCCACGGGATTCGCCGGCGGACTGATCTCGGGGATGGTTTCCGGCGGCTTCTGGTCGCTCGCGGCGGTCTATGCGGCGGGCGTCGGGGCGACCCCCAGTGACGTCGCGATCGCGATCGCGGCAGCGCTCCTCGGCGGCGCGGCCTTCCAGACTCCCATCGGCTGGCTGTCGAGCCGTACCGACCGGCGCATCGTCCTGACGCTGGTCGGCGTCGTGGCGGGCGCGGCGCTGCTGGGCATGTGGGTGGTCGGCGAGCGGATGCCGCAGTGGTTGCCGATCGCCACCTTCCTCTTCGGGGCGGTGGGCTTCGCGATCTACGGGATGTCGGTCGCGCAGACCCAGGAGCGGTTCGCGGCGGGCGACTCCCTCGAGGCGACCAAGGGCCTGCTGCTCGTGCACGGCATCGGGGCGATCGTGGCCCCGATGGTCTTGGGCGTGCTGATGCGCCAGTTCGGGCCGGGCGCCTTCCCGCTCGCGATGGCCCTGCTGTGCGTGCTGCTCGCGCTGTTCTGCTTCTGGCGCATCCGCATCGAGCCGCCGGTGCCGGTGATGGATCGCGAGCCCTTCGTGCCGGTCAACGAGAGCTCGCCGGCGGCCGTCCAGCTCGACCCGCGCTCGCACACGGACTGAGTAACCGTGTTCCCTGTCAAGCGATGGAGAAGGGATTTTGATGGTTGAGGTGATCCCGGACGATGGCGTTGAGGTGGGTGACGAGCTTGCGCATGCAGGCGATGAGGGCCCTGTGAACGCGTGAAGGGCCAGTCAGGACGTACCCCTTCATCCGTTCCGGACCGCGGCCGTCGGCTTCTGGAACCACGCGCAAGCCGCAGCCGCGGCCAGGACGAGGGCGGAGCATGCCAGCCCGCGGGCGAGCCCGCCCGGGCCATCGGCGATCCAGCCCACCGCGCTCGGCCCGATGATCTGCCCGGCAGCGAAGACGATCGTGAATGCCGCGATGCCCCCGGGCCACTGCGGCGCCGGCACGTTGTGCCGGACCAGCGCCGTGGTCGAGGCGACTACCGACAGGAACACGGCGCCGAACAGCAGCCCGGCAGCATGGATCGCCCGCGGATGCGAGGCGAGCACCGGCAGCACGGTGGCCACCGCCAGCAGGGCATTCAGCAACGCCAGCGCCTCGCCGCCGCGACATCGCTGCAGGAGCCCCGCCCATAGCCAGGACGAGGCCATCACGCCCACGCCGAGCAGCATGAAGAACGCCACGATCTGCCCGGTCGCGATCCGTCGCTCCTCCAGCAGCGTGATCACGAACGTCATGTAGCCGATGTAGCCCAGGCCGAACAGGAAATAGCTGGCCAGCCCGGGCAGGAAGGGGCCCCAACCGAACGGCGGGTGTCCGCCCCGGTGCGCCGGCGCCGACGACAGGCTACGCGTGCCCGCCGCGATCAGCGCCGTGCAGGCGAGCGCCGCGATGCCGAGCCCGCCCCATGCCCAGCGCCAGCCGTGCGCGGACACCTCGACCAATGGCGGCACCAGCCCTGCGGACGCGGTGATGCCGAGCCCGGTTCCGCCGTAGTAGATGCCCAGTATCAGGCCGGAGGTTCGTGGCAATGTCGCCGCGAGCCGCGCTGCCAAAAGCCCGCCGGATACGAAGGAGGCGGCGCTCGCGACGCCGGTGATGAATCGCAGAAGGTAGAGAGCGTTGCCCGATACTGCACCATGCGCGGCCAGGCTCACCGCCGCCACGGCGCTGCCGGCGAGCAGCGCCGCCCGCGCATCGAAGCGGGCCAGCCAGCGCGGCGCGAGCAGGGCGCCGAGCAGGTAGCCACCGGCATTGAAGGTGTTCATCGCCCCGGCGGTCAGGTAGCTCCATCCGAGATCCTCGTGCATGGGTGCCAGCAACAGCGCGTACGAGAATCGCGCCAGGCCGAGCGAGACGGCCGCCGCCAGCGCGAGGGCCGCGGCGCTGCGCAGCGCCGCGCGCGAATCGTCGCCGGGGGCGTTCATCGGGTCGTCGGGTCGTCCAGGATGGAAGAAGCGGCGGGCGGTCGGTCCCGGCCGGTACCGGCCGGTACCCAAGGTATAATGAAGGCAGTAGCAAGTAGCGGAATTCCGCCTCGGTCGCCGCGTCGGCCGGGTAGAACAGCTCGATGCAGAGCTCTTCCAGGGTGATGTCGCGCGGCGTGCCGAAGGTCGTGAGGGTCGTGAACATCGAAAGGCATGTCCCGCCGACCTCGAGCACGCAGGGCACGAGGATGCCGGCGCCCGGCGCATCGGCATCGGCGATGCCCGACAGGGCGTCGATGCCCGGATAGGCGCGCACTTCCTCGAGCAGCTCGAAGCTGGCGGCATCCCGGTTGGCGCCGGCGAGCCGCTCAAGCGCACCCAGCATGTAGCTGCCCCACTGCACGAAATTGCGGGTGTGCGCGGCGAAGCCTTCCGGATGGAGGCTCGCGCGAAACAGGTTGAGCCGCGGGCTGCGCAGGAATTCCGGCAGCAGGGCGACCAGACCGGTGGCTGCCTGGTTCGCGAGCACCACGTTCCAGTGGCGGTCCAGCACGACCCCGGGGTAGGGATCGTGCACTTCGAGGAGGCGCGTCAGCGTCGCACGCACCTGGTCCATCTCGGCGGCGCCGAGCGCCTGCTCGCCGAAGCGCGGCGCGTAGCCGGCGGCGAGCAGCCAGGCGTTGCGGTCGCGCAATGGCAGGGCGAGGTGTCGCGCCAGCGCGAGGAGCACTTCGGGGCTTGGGCGTGATCGCCCCGTCTCGACGAAGCTCAGGTGGCGCGGGGAGATGCCGGCCTCGAGGGCGAGCTCCATCTGGCTCATCCGGCGCAGGTTGCGCCATTCGCGGATCGATGCGCCGACGTCGCCGCCGGCGCTGCGTGCCGGCGTCGCGGCCGGGGCCGCGGGGCCGCCGTGCGTGGTCTTCATGCCTGTCTGCTCCATTCCTGCCTGCGGGTGCTCGCGAACGCGACGATAACCGACAGCCCCGCGAAGACCCAATGGCAATTCGCGGCGGCGCGCGCGCTCGCGTCCGCTTCCCCGCTCGCGGCGATGGCCAGATAGAGCGTGCCGACGAGGGCGACGCCAGCGGCGTTGCCGATCCACTGGGCGCTGCCGACCAGGCCGGCGGCCAGGGGGGTGAACCGGGGCTCGGCCGCGGCGATCGCGCGGGCGATGAGCGGACCCATCACGATGCCGACGCCGGGCGCCCGTGAGCCCCAGCACGGGCGCGACCGCCAGCAGGACCGCCTGCGCGGCGATGAATAGTTTGAGAAAGGTCAACTCCGCGTCTTCGACGGCGATGCCGGCGGCGCGGCGGCGGGCGCGGCCGGCGAGACTGGCCACGATCAGGGCGGCAACCACGAGCGAGGCGAGGG